>DAIPLC010000065.1:0-7831 GCA_036769405.1 Acidimicrobiales bacterium | reverse complement strand
ACGAAGTCACTCACCGCATCGACGACCTGGTGGAGGTCGGCGGTGCCCCGCAGGTAGGCAATCTCGGCCAGCACCGCCGCGGGCAGCGAGGAACGCCGGGTGGGCAAGAGGTACTCATTCATGCGGTCAATGAACGAGGCGTTCGTCAGATCGGACCAGGTGAGGTCACCCTCCACTGGGGCGGGCCGACTGCGAATGGTCGACGTCGACTCGACCTCGAGTTGTCCGTGGACCTCGCCAATGTCGAAGGCTGTTACCTGCGTGCCGAAATAGTCACGGTAGGTAAAGAGCGGTTCGGCTGGTCGAACCGTGAGCTTGGTCGACTCCACTTCCTGGGTGGGCAGCGACAGCGGCGTCATGCGGGCTTCGTTGTACGACGACTTGGCGAAGCCCTCGTAGATAAACCCAGTGTGGTGGCGAATGTGCAGTCGAAGTTCGTCGCTCATAGTTCTCCCTCCGACACCCACAAAATGGCCTCTTCGTGACGAAAGTACTTGTGGGTTACCGCATCGGTGATGCGGTAACAGACCGATTCGAGAATCTGCAGGAGTGCGGGGAGTTGCTCGAGCAACGTTGCCGTGTCGATGAACTCCAGTTCACTGCGGGCGTGGGCCACCATCTGACGGGCGGTGTCGCCGTGCGTATCGCGTTGGCCGGCCGACTGGATCTCCATGAGCGCTTCGTCAATCACGTTGAGGGCGAACAGGATTGAGCGCGGGAACATCCGGTCGAGCATCAAGAAGGTAGCCACGCCATTGGCGTCGTCGAGCTGGTGCGTCGAACGCATGAAGGCCTCCATGGCCCCCGAGGCACGCAAGAAGGCCATCCAGTCCGGCGAGGCGTCCATGTAGGCCACGCGACCACGCAGCAGCCGCGTGGTCATGTCAATACGTTCAATGTTCCGGCCCAGCACCAAGAACTGCCAGCCGTCGTCGTGGCTCAGCGTCGCGTCCGTCAGGCCAGCGAGCAAGGCACACCGTTCGCGAACGTACCCGAGGTAGGTCGCGGGGCCGAGCGTGCGGGCCACGCGCTCTCGCGGGCGCAACTCGTTGCGCGTGGTATTCAGGGCCACCCACATCTCTGAGGAGATGAAGTCGCGACTGCGTCGCGCGTTCTCGTAGGCCCCGTTGAGGGAGCCCGCAATAGAGTTCGGATTCTGGACGTCGTAGACGATGGTGTCGAGGGTCGATGCTCGGGTCAACGCGAGGTCCGTGGCGTCGATACCCAAAATGGCGAAGAGCGACTGACAGGTCGCCGCCTCGTCGTTGAAGGGGTCCTCCACCATGCGGTGGACGTAGGAGTCGACGATACGGCTGGTGTCGTCAGCCCGTTCGATATACCGACCAATCCAGAACAGCGACTCGGCGAGTCGCGACAGCATGCCTCGTTCGCTCATTGTTGCTCCTCATCAAGACCGATGAACTCGTCGTTCTGCTGGGGCGGGGCCTCCGCCATGGGCGCCTGCGTCATGCCGTCATCGAAGTTGGCCGCACCGACGATTTCTTCACTCAACACCCAGGTGTCCTTGGAGCCGCCACCGCGACTCGAGTTCACGATGAGCTCACCCTCCCCGAGGGCGACGCGAGTCAGGCCACCGGGTAGGACCCAGACGTCGTTGCCGTCCGACACGGCGAAGGGCCGCAGGTCAATGTGGCGGGGGCTGACCTTGTCGTCCACGAAGGTGGGGTGGGTGGAAAGGGCCACCGGTCGTTGGGCAATCCAGTTACGTGGTGCGGCCGCCACGGCCTCCCGCACGGCCGCCAACTCCTCGGCGGTGGCGTGGGGGCCAATGACGATCCCCTTACCGCCTGAGCCGTCGACGGGCTTGATGACGTACTCTTCGGGATGTGCCAGTACCTCGGCGCAGGCCTCGGCCTCCTCGAGTCGGTAGGTGCTGATGTTGTCGAGCAACGGCTTCTCGCCCAGGTAGTAGCGAATGAAATCGGGAACGTAGGTGTAGACCAGTTTGTCGTCCGCGACCCCATTGCCGAGACCGTTCGAAATCGTGACGTTGCCCGCCCGGGCGGCGTTCACTAGTCCGGCCACACCGATGACCGAGTTGGGTCGGAACTGCAATGGGTCGAGCCAGTCGTCATCCACGCGGCGGTAGATAACGTGCACCGCGCGCTCACCCGAGGTGGTCCGCATGTAGACGTGGTTAGCGCGACAGACGAGGTCGCGGCCCTCGACGAGCTCCACGCCCATCATGCGAGCGAGCAACACGTGCTCGAAGTAGGCGGCGTTATGCACGCCGGGGCTCAGCACCACCACGGTGGGGCTGGCGACCTTCGTGGGGGCGGCGGCCACCAGTGCCGCCAGCAGTTTCGCGGGGTAGGAGTCCACGGGCAGGACGCGGTGATTCGAGAAGAGGGAGGAGAAGGTCTGCGTCATGGCGCGACGGTTCTCGATGACGTAACTCACACCCGAGGGGATGCGAATGTTGTCCTCGAGCACGCAGAAGTTACCGAGCTCGTCGCGGATGAGGTCAATGCCCGCCACGGCGATGCGCACGCCATTGGGGGGCACCACCCCGAGAGCGGGGCGGCAGAAGTGCGGACTCGATGTCACCACCGAGCGCGGCATGAGGCCGTCGTCAAAGATGCGGCCACCGCCGTAGACGTCGGCGAGGAAGGCCTCTAGGGCGCGCACCCGCTGGGCGATGCCCCGCGAGAGGTGATCCCACTCGAGCGCCCCGATGATGCGGGGAACGAGGTCGAGGGGAAATGGTCGTTCTTCACCACTGTGGGCAAAGGTCACGCCACGGTCGATAAAGGTGCGTGACAACTGGTCGGCGCGCTGGGCGAGCTCAACGGTGTCGAGGGCTGCAATGTCGCCGAGGAGTTGTCGATACATGGGTCGCGCCACGCCGGGCGAGCTAAACATTTCATTCCACGCGCCCGACGCATCGGACTCAAAGTGCACAACCATACGTCTACCGTACGAGGTAATTGTGTCTACTTTGTTTCAATCCGGTCACGAACCCGTTACGACCGGCTCGATCTCAGTCCATGAAGGCCCCACCGTTGACCGAAATGGCTTCGCCGGTGAGGAAGGCGGCGTCATCAGACGCCAGGAAAGCCACGACTTTGGCCACGTCTTCAGGCGTCTGGAGTCGCGCGAGTGGGGTGTCGTTAATCCACCCCTGCTTCACGTCCTCGGGGGTGACACCCCGCAGTTCGGCCTCCCACGCGAGTTCGCGCGTCTGCATCGGTGTAACGACGAAACCCGGGCAGACCGAGTTGACCCGAATCTGGTGCGGGGCGAGTTCGAGCGCCATTGCCTGGGTCAGACCCAGCACGGCAAACTTCGAGGCCACGTAGTCCGCGAGGAAGGGGGCCTTACCCTGCTTGGCGGCCATCGAGGCCGTATTCACAATGATGCCGGGGCGGCCGAGGGCGATCATCGCGCGAGCCGCCGATTGGCCGCAGTAGAAGACGCCGTAGGTATTCACCTCGAAGTTGCGGGCCAGGTCGGCCGGTGAAATATCGATGAATCGCTGCATCTTGGAGATGCCGGCGTTTGACACCCACACGTCCAGGCGCTGATGCGTTGCGACAATACTCTGCACCGCCTCTTCCACTGCAACGGGGTTCGTGACATCGAGTCGCAGGGCCTCACCGGCCGCGAGTGAGGCGGCGACAGCCTCAGCGGCCTCCAGGTTGATGTCGGCGACAATCACGTAGTGGCCCCGACGACAGAGTTCGGTGGCGATGGCGGCGCCGATGCCCGAGCCGGCACCGGTAACGACGGCGAGTGGTTGGTGGTTCATGACTGACTCCTTGCGAGTTGGTGGGACAGGGTCGTGGTGACCTCAGTGAGGTCGAGGAACTGGTGGTAGCGCTCGTCATAGCGAGCCACCTGCGAGGGGTCGGGCGAAATGGTTTCGCCCGGTTCGAGAGCATCGAGGACGTAGCGAGGATCCGTGATGGCGCCGACGCCGAGGCCCGCCAATGTCGCCGCCCCGAAGGAAGCGCCGGGATGGTTGATGATCGAATGGAGGTCTCGCTGAAGGACCGACGCGAGAATCTCCCGCCACAACCGTGACTTCGATCCCCCATTCGTCACGCGCACCGTCCCCAGCGTGAGGCCACCCTGCGCGAAGATGTCGGCGTGCGAGCGAAAGCCGTAGGCGATGGCCTCGAGAAAGGCTCGGTGCAGGTCGCCACGGGTCGTCCCGAGGTGCAGTCCGGCAATCACGCCCCGCAAGTCTGGGTCGTGCAGTGGGGTCTTTTCCCCCAGAAAATAGGGCAGAGCCAGGAGGGCACCGGGGGTACTCACGGCCGCTTCGGCGTCGAGTGTGGTGAGGTCGACGTCGCCCAACACGTGTTGCTCCCAGCGCAGCAGGGAGCCACTCGTGGCCATGCACCCATTCGGCAACCACTTGCCCGGCAACGGGTGAGCGTCGAGGTAGAGCCGGTCGTCGAGGAAGAGTTCGTCGCTGACGGCCAGAATGTCACCGGCACCGCCGAGTTTGACCAGGGCGTCACCGTGGGTCAGCAACCCGGCGCCAAAGGCGCTCAGCACGTGATCGGCGCCGCCCACCACGATGACGGTACCGACATCGAGCCCCGTGGCCTCGGCGGCCTCGGCCGTCACCGCTCCGACAACCTCACCGGGGTGGCGCACCGGCAGGAGCTCGGGCCACCGAATCGCGGTCGCCGCGACGACCCGCTCCAGCGGGGTGAGGTCGAGTCGGTACAGTCCCGACTCGAGGGCCCAGTTTTGTTCGACGTGAGGCGTCGCCCCCAGTCGTCGGGCCAGCCAGTCGTAGCTCCCCTGCACGGAGGCCGTGGCGGCCCACACCTCAGGTTCGTGACGAGCGAGCCATAGAGCCGTCGGGGCTACCGACTGTTGCGAGAGAACCGAACCCGTCAACGCCACGAGATCGAGGTCGGCCAGTTGGGCGCGCAGCTCGAGAATTTCTGAGGTCGCGCGGGCGTCGTTTTGCAGCATGGCGCGGCGCAGGGGTTGCCCCTCGACATCGCACACCACCACGGCGGGCACCATGCCCGACACCGCGAGCGCGGCAATCGGGGCCCCTACCTGCGAGCGCAGTTCACGCAGGACCGTACAGACACCACTCCACCACTGGTGAGGATCGGCCTCGGCCCACCCAGGGGCGTCGCTGAAGAGATCAACCCCGCACTGGGCGCTGGCGACAATGCCCCGTGACGGATCGACGAGTACGCCCTTGACCCCCGATGACCCGAGGTCGAGCCCGCAGAGCACGGTCACGACTTAGGCGCTTCGGGCAGCGTCCACGAAACGCTTCACGCGCTCGGGGTCAACTTCGTTCCAGGTGTAGCCGTCGCGCTTCAGATCACTGCCGACAATGCAGCCGTCGGCGTACTGGAGGTACGTCGCAATGGTCGCCGACTTGGCGCCGGTATTGAGCAATACGGGAATTGATGGGTCCACCGCCGCACGGACGTCGGCGACGGTCGCGACGTCGGGTTCGGCGCCGGCCATGGGGCCCGAGACGAGAATGACGTCGGCGAGACTGGAGACCACCGTCGAGCGGGCCATCTGAGCGGGCGTGCGCTTCCCGATGGGTGAGGCAAATTCTGGCGTGATGTTGGCGAAAATACCGAGATCGTCGCGGCCAAAGTTGCGGCGGTCGCGCAGGAGCTTGGCCGCATCGGGGTGCCACGGACCCATGTCGGACTCCCAGGAGCCGTTAATTACCTCGCGCATGAAGTGAGCGCTCGAACCCACCGCGATGGCCATCGCGCACTGGGCGTCCCAGAGGTAGTCCACGCCGTAGGGGCGGTCGGTGGGGCGGCACTCGTTGACGACGCGCGTCATGACGGCCGACGCCTCGAGGCCCGCGTGCAGCACGTAGGGGCGGTCACCTTCGTTGCAGAACAAGATGGCGTCAAAGCCGCCCTCCAGCAGCAACTCGGTGTCACGCTTCACGTGGTCAATGAGGCCCTGTACACCCGCCGCCGCATCGAAGAGAGGCGTTCCCGGAAGCGGAGGAACGTGGGCCATCGCGATCAATGGCTTAGCGACCGACGGGAAGATTGTCCTAAAACGAGACACGGTGTTACTCCTTTTCTACGACGACGCTCAGCACGTCGACGTCTTGTTCACGAATGGCGCGCACACCCGGGTGAGTGGCGCTGGCGTTGGTAATAACGAGATCAGCGGCGGTAATGGGGGCGAAGGTAACGAGGGCCACGCGGCCAACCTTGGTTTCGTCGGCCAGCACGACAACCCGTTGACCACTTCTCATGGCGGCGCGCTTTACCTCGGCGTCGTCGAGGTTGTACTCACAGAGCCCCTTGGTTTCACTGACGCCGGCCACGCCCATGAACACGGCGTCGCAGTTGAGGGCCTCAAAGGTTTGCTGCGCCCGATTGCCCACCAGGCTCATTTCGCCGTGACGAATGACGCCACCGGTCACGATGGTGCGAACGGCCGGCTTAGCACTCAGCTCCATCGCGATGAGCAGTGACGACGTAATGGCGGTGATGGCCAGGTCGTCGGGAATAGCCCGCGCCATGGCGTGGGTCGTCGTGCCGACGTCGAGAAAGACGGTTTCGTTTTCCCGCAGTTGAGCCGCGGCCGCCCGACCAATGGCCATTTTTGCGGCGGCGGCGTAGGCGGCGCGTTGCAAAATGGGTGGCTCGAAGGAGCGGCTGTGCACAGAAATTGCCCCGCCTCGCGAACGGCGAGCCAAACCCTCGACTTCGAGCTGGTCGAGGTCGCGACGAATCGTCATTTCCGACGTGGCGTACACCACCGCAAGCTCGGCAATGACGACCTCTCCCTGCTCACGCAGGAGTTCGGCAATGAGCGCCCGACGAGATTTGGCATCCATAGTCCCTACTTTATGTTTATTTTTCACATCTCTCAAGGTAAAAATGAGAGAAATGAACAATTATTTTTTCTAATTGCACAGTTTCCGTGTCACGCTGACGAGCCATCGAAGTCGCACCACCCGATGCGGCTCTGCCACTCACCCGACGCGAGCGTCGTGCGAATGAATGACTGCAAGCGAGACTGGGGCACTAAATCCTCGAGGGCCGTACCGGGCTGACGGAAGACAAACTCCAGCACGTTGGCGCGATCATCACGCCACGTCGGCAGCAACTCGAATCGCTGCTGAAAAGCCACAATGCGTGACGATTGTCCGAGGGCCTCGGGCAGACGGTCGTCCATCATCCAGGACTCACAGGTGGCCAGCCGACGGCAGGTCGCCGGCCATACCACCGCCAACACCTCCCGGGCTCGTGCGAAGGTGGCGTCCAGCGTGGCGGGCGCAATATCAATGCGCGCGGGAATATGAATACCAATGGACTGGTCCCCGTACCGAAAGCCGGGACCGCGTCGCTCTTGTTCGGAGGCGTCGTACCACGGCTCCGGTGTCAACACTCCTTCGCCCAAGTCGAAGCGGTGAAACTTCAGCGAACCAATCTGCAGGATTTCCCCGCGCAGAATCGGCAACATCCACCACCCGGCGTCCACCCCGTAGGTACCCCACTTGAGACGGTGCGTTTCGGCGTGTCGCTCGAGGGCACTGAGAGAACTCGTGACGACATCATTCGGCACCCCGAGGGCGTCGTAGTAGTTGAGCAGACCAGGCGTCGCCAGCGCGAAGAGGTAGTAGTAGAGCAAACGACCGCTGGTCCCGAGGTCGTCCAAGTCCTCCCAGATGGGTATCGGTGCGTGGCAGTCACCCCGGTCTCGCTCTACCACGGTGAGAAGTTGGGCCAGCAGTCGACAAAAGGCGGGCTCGCGTTGAAGGGTCGGCCAGTGGCCGACCAACTCGAGGCGAGCACCGTCGGCTACTGCGAGTTGCCTGAAGCACTCGTTGAGCCAGGCCGGT
>DAIPLC010000177.1:0-1868 GCA_036769405.1 Acidimicrobiales bacterium | reverse complement strand
CCTACGTGCAGCGCTACCCCCACGAATTCTCCGGCGGTCAGCGCCAGCGCGTCGGCATCGCTCGCGCCCTCAGTCTCAATCCCTCGCTCGTCGTGGCTGACGAACCCGTCTCGGCCCTCGACGTCTCGGTGCAGGCCCAAGTGCTGAACCTCATGGCCGACCTGCAGGACGAGTTCGGCCTGACGTACCTCTTCATCGCCCACGACCTCGGCGTCGTGCGTCACGTCTCCGACCGCGTGGGTGTGATGTATCTGGGGCAGCTCGTGGAGTTGGCCGACGCCGACACCCTCTACGACGAACCACTGCACCCGTACACCAACGCTCTGCTCTCGGCGGTCCCGCAATTGAACGATGGTTCGGAAGTGCCACGCGAGCGCATTGTGCTCAGTGGCGACGTACCAGACCCCGCCGAGCGCCCCAGCGGGTGTCCCTTCCACCCCCGCTGCCCGAGCGCCACGGAGCAGTGTCGTAGTGAGGTGCCGGCCCTGCTCGAAATCCGCCCGAAGCGCTTCGTCGCCTGCCACCACCCCCTTACCGCCTAACCACGAGGAGTACCCATGATTCCGGCCGCTACCACTGAGGGGTTCGCCCCGTTTCGTGAGTACCAGACCTGGTACCGGATCACCGGTGACCTGTCTTCGGGCCTGACCCCACTGGTGGTCGCCCACGGCGGCCCCGGGGCGACCCACCACTACGTCCTCTCGATCGCGTCGGTCGCCGAGACGGGCCGTCCGGTCATTCACTACGACCAGCTGGGTTCAGGTCAGTCCACCCACCTCACGACGCGGGACGAAGCGTTCTGGACGGTTGAACTGTTCCTGGCCGAACTGGACAATCTGCTCGAACACCTCGGCATCGCCGACAACTACTACTTCTTAGGGCAGTCCTGGGGTGGCATGCTCGGGGCGGAGCACGGCATTCGTCAGCCCGCCGGACTCAAGGGACTCATCTTGTCGAACTCGCCGTCGGCGATGTCGCTCTGGCTCTCGGAGGCGGCTCGTCTTCGTGCCGCCCTGCCCGCCGAAGTCGCCGACGCCCTCAACCGCCACGAAGCGGCCGGTACCCTCGACGACCCTGAGTATCTCGCGGCGACTGAGGCCTTCTACGCCGAGCACGTCTGCCGCGTCGTGCCGAACCCACCCGAGGTGCAGTTGACCAACGAGGCCATGGCCGAGGAGTCCACCGTCTACAACGTGATGAATGGCCCGAACGAGTTCTTGACCATCGGCACGCTCAAGACCTGGACCGTCGTCGACCGCGTCCACCTCATTACGGCACCGACGCTGCTGCTGTCGGGGGCCCACGACGAGGCCACCCCGGCCACGATTCAGCCCTTCATGGACAACATCCCCGACGTGCGTTGGGAGGTCTTCCCCCACTCGTCGCACATGCCTTTTGTCGAAGAGCCCGAGGCGTACTTCGCCGTGCTCAACGCCTTCTTGGCCGAGCGCGACAACGCCAACTAGTCGGCCAGCGCCAGCCAGCTTTCTTCGGCGGCCGCGAGATCGGCCAAGACCTGCGTAAGTTCGGCCGCCAGTTTGCCCTGTTCGGCGTAGTCGCTGGACTCGGCAATCTTGGTAGTCAGCGTCGTTCGCTTGCGCTCCAACTTGGCGACTTCCTTCTCCGCTTCCCGCAGGAGCTTGGCCCGCGAGGCGCCACCGCCACCGCTGGTCTGGGACCGTTCGGCGGCTGAGTCAACCACGCCAACGCCCATAGAGCGGGCGATCCAGGCGTCAATGCCGCCGGGGATGTCCTTGAGCGAACCGTCGGGGTGCACCTCAAGGAGTCGGTCGGTGGTGCGACTAAGGAAGGTGCGGTCGTGGCTCACCACAATCAGGGTGCCGGTCCAGAACCGGAGAAACTCCTCA
>DAIPLC010000064.1:2369-7900 GCA_036769405.1 Acidimicrobiales bacterium | reverse complement strand
AGGACATCTTCGACATGTTCTTTGGCGGCATGGGCGGCCGCACGCAGCAGCGTCGTGGTCCCCAGCCCGGTCCCGACGCCGAAACCTCAGTGGAAATAACCCTCGACGAGGCCGCCTTCGGCGTCAATAAAGAGATCACCGTTACCTTGCCGCAACGCTGCACCCAGTGCGGTGGCAACGGCTGCGCGCCCGGTACGAGTCCCGTGGCCTGCGTCGAGTGCGCCGGCCTCGGCGAAGTCCGCCGTATGCGCAACTCCATTCTCGGTCAGATGATGACCACGGCGCCCTGTCAGCGCTGCCAGGGCCAAGGCAGTCGTATCGACTCGCCCTGCACTACCTGCCGCGGCGATGGTCGCGTGAATGCCACGACCTCGTTCACTATTCAGATTCCCGCCGGTGTCGAACAGGGGTCGACCATGCGCCTCGCCGATCGCGGACCGGCCGGTCAGCGCGGCGGTCCGAATGGTCGCCTCTTCGTCCACCTCCAGGTGGCCGAAGACGAGCGCTTTATTCGCGAGGGCGACGACCTGCATCACGAACTCCACATCTCCTTCACCCAGGCCGTGTTGGGCGCGACCATGACGGTGCCGACGCTGCGGTCGCAGGCGCAGGTAGAGGTGCCGGCCGGAACGGCGAATGGCACCGTGACACGTATCAAGCACGAAGGGGTGGAGCACCTCCACGGTCGTGGCCGTGGCGACCTCTACGTCCACGTCGTCGTTGACGTGCCCACCGAGATTGATGATGTGGAACGGGACTTGCTGCGCAAACTGGCCGAGCACCGCAACGAAACGGTGCACGAACACCGTGGCGGTCTCTTTCACAAGCGGTCGAAGAAGTGAGCCTCGTCGACTGGCGTCGTCGGGTCGACGCCCTCACCCAGTTGCGGGCCACCGACGTCCAGCGACCCGAGCTCACCAAGGATGACGACCATCACCTGCGTCGGGTCCTGCGGGCCACCGTCGGCGAAGAACTGGTGGTGACTGACGGTCGGGGTTCGTGGAGTTTCTGTGAAGTGGCCACCATTGGGCTGAATCGCATCTCACCGGTGGTGCAGGACCCCACACCTACGCCGACGACGTTGTACCTCGCGCCACTCAAAGGTGACCGATCGGAGTGGGCCATCGCCAAGGCCACTGAACTCGGCATCACCACGGTGGTGCCACTCCTCAGTGCACGACTGGCCGTGAAGTTTAAGGGCGAGGTGCGCGATAAGAACATCGCGCGCTGGCAGCGCATTGCCGATGAGGCCTGCGGCCAGTGCCGCCGCACCTACGACTTGCGCGTGACCGAACCACTCACGCCGGCCGATATTCCCCACGACGTGGCCATCGCCGATTTTGATGGTGAGGGCGACTGGAGCGGGGTGCGGGCTATCGCCATCGGCCCCGAAGGCGGCTGGGCGGAAGGGGAGTGGGACGCCGGTCGTCGGCGCCTCTCGCTCGGGCCAACGGTGCTGCGCGCCGAAACGGCGGCCGTGGTTGCCTCCTCCTTACTTTCGTTCACCAACGGTTCATGGGGATTTACCGCACAAAGCCCCGCGAATCGGTAATGATGAGAACGAATGAGTAACGACTGCATCTTCTGCAAAATCGTCGAAGGGGTCATTCCCTCGACGCCGGTAGCCCAATCCGAAACCGCCTACGCCTTCTACGACCTGGCTCCTCAGGCGCCGGTGCACGTTCTGATTATTCCGAAGGTGCATATTGCCAGTGCCGACCACGTCGGCCCCGAGCACCCCGGCATCATGAACGACCTCGTGACTCTGGCCCAAGAAGTGGCCGAGCTCGAGGGTGTACGCGAGTCGGGGTACCGCCTAGTGATGAACATTGGCGCTGACGCGCAGATGACCGTGCCACACCTGCACCTCCACCTGATGGGCGGACGACTCATGCACTGGCCGGCGGGATGACCTACGACCCCGCGGCGAACGACGCCCTCACGGTGACGACTCACGTCACCAATACCCATTTGATGTCGAGTCTGCTGGGACCACGCGACGAGCACCTCCGGGTAATCGAGCGATCCTTCCCGAACTCGAAGATTCGCGTGCAGGGTAATCAGATCTCGGTCACCGGACCCGACGCGGCCAAGGTGCTGCGACTCTTCGACGAGCTGGTCTTGGTCCTCGAATCGGGCCAGCCCCTCGACCCGACGAAGATTGGCCGCACCGTCGACATGGTCGACGACGACGTGCGCCCGAGCGAAGTGCTGCGTCACGAAGTAGTCCGCAGCGCCAAGGGTAAGCCCGTGCGGCCCTCGACGGCCGGTCAGAAGCGCTACACCGACGCCATCGAGAGCAACATCGTGACCTTCGGTATCGGTCCGGCCGGTACCGGTAAGTCCTACCTCGCGGTGGCTGCCGCGGTGCAGGCCCTGCACCGTCGCCAGGTTCAGCGAATTGTTCTGACCCGTCCCGCGGTTGAGGCGGGCGAACACCTGGGCTTCTTGCCCGGCGACCTCATGGCCAAGGTTGACCCGTACCTGCGGCCCCTCTACGACGCCCTCTACGACATGATTGGCCCCGAGGGCGCTCAGCGCCTCATTACGAATCAGACCATTGAAGTAGCGCCCCTGGCCTTCATGCGTGGTCGCACCTTGAACGACGCCTTCATCATCCTCGACGAAGGCCAGAACACGACGCCCGAGCAGATGAAGATGTTCCTCACCCGCATTGGCTTTGGCTCGAAGGCCGTGGTCACCGGTGACGTGACCCAGATTGACCTCAACGGCCGGCCCAGTGGCCTCGTCAAGATTGAACAGATCCTGACCGACGTGCCTGACATTGCCTTCGTGCACCTCGGGGCCAAGGACGTCGTACGTCACCGCATCGTGGCCGACATCGTCGCGGCCTACGATAGGCACGGCCAATGACAATCGATATTTACTGCGCGGACGAACAAGAGGACGTCGTTCTCGACCTCGAACGGTGGGTGACTCTCTGTCGCGCCGCCCTCGAGGAAGAGCTCGTCAAGCCGCCAGCGGAAGTGTCCCTTATCTTCTGTACCGAAGCGACCATCGCCGACCTGAACGAACAGTTCATGGGCAAGACCGGTCCCACTGACGTATTGAGCTTCCCGATTGACGCTGAACCACAGCCCACGGGGCGGGTTCCCGACGCCGGAGGATCGGGGCCGGGCGAACCACCAGAGGAAGAAATTCCCCAATTGGTGGGCGACATCGTCCTCTGTCCCACCGTGGCGGCCCGTAACGCCATCGAGCACGAGTGCTCGCTGGAAGACGAAATCGCGCTGCTAATTGTGCACGGGGTGCTCCACCTGCGAGGCTGGGACCACATGATTGACGATGAGGCCGAGCGAATGGAAGCACGAGAGCGCGAGATTTTGGCGCGCCACTACCGCTCGAACGACGCGTGATCGCGAGCGTCTGGACCACCACCGACACCGCACTCGGGCTCGCGGTGCTGGTATTGCTCGTCCTCTCGGCCTTCTTCGCGATGGCCGAGACCTCCCTCGTCCGGATGAACAAGTCCCGCGCCCGCGCGCTGCGCGACCAGGGCGCCCGGGGCGGGAAGGCCCTCGTCACGCTGGTCGAAACGCCCGACTCCTTCTTGAACCCCCTGCTTCTGCTGGTCCTCATTTGCCAGTTGGTATCGGCGACGCTCGTCGGTGTACTGGCCGCCCACCTCTTTGGTGCGGCCGGCGTCTTCGTGGCCACCGTTGCCGAAGTCGTGGTCATCTTCGTGGTCTTTGAGGCCATTCCGAAGAACTACGCCGTCCAGCACCCCGATCGCTCGGCCCTGACGACGGCACCCATTGTCTCTGGCCTGCTGTCCTTCTGGCCCATCAAGGCCTTATCGGGACTCTTGCTCGCCATCGCGCAGGGAGTCATCGGACTACTGGGTGCTCCGAGCTCGACCGGCAAGATGACCGAAGACGAGGTTCTCGCCATGGCCGATGTGGCCCACGAGGACGAGGCCATTGAGAGCGAAGAGCGCAACTTCATTCGCTCGGTGATCGAATTCGGCGACACCATCGTTCGTGAGGTCATGGTGCCGCGCATTGACATTGTTCACGTTGACTCCGACGTCACTATTCGCGAGGCCCTCGCAGTGGCTATCGAGACCGGTCGCTCACGTCTCCCCGTTTTGGGTGAGGGCATCGACGACGTCATCGGCATTACCAACTTGCGACACCTCGCCGGTCTCCTGGCTGATGGTCAGGGCGACGAACTCGTGGGCGTCCACATGGGGTCGGCCTCGTTCGTCCCCGAGACCAAGAAGGTCGCCTCACTGCTCGCACAGATCCGCGCCAGTCAGAACCACCTCTTCGTGGTGGTTGACGAATACGGCGGCACGGCCGGTCTGGTGACCCTGGAAGACGTGCTGGAAGAACTCGTCGGCGAAATCACCGACGAATCGGACGCGCCGACCGACGAAGAGCCCGTGGTCGAGGTCGGCGGCTCGTTGCTGCTGTCGGGTCGACTTAACATTGACGACGTCAACGAGGAGTACGGTTTGGCCCTGCCAAAGGATGGCTGGGACACCGTTGGTGGCCTCATACTCGACCTCGCCGGTGGCGTGCCCGACGAGGGCGACGTCTTTGACTATCCGCCGTATCGGTTTAGCGTCGTCCGCATGGACGGACGACGCATCGAAGAAGTACTTATTGAACGCCAGGAGTTGCTGTGACCTATTCGGGTTTTTGCGCCATTATTGGTCGGCCTAACGTCGGCAAATCCACCCTCGTCAACCAGGTGGTCGGCACCAAGGTGACCATCACCTCGGGGAGTCCGAATACAACGCGCACCGCCATTCGCGGCATCTTGACCGAGGACGAGGTCCAGGTCATCTTCGTCGACACCCCCGGTCTGCACCGGCCGAAGACGAGTCTGGGCCACCGGCTCAACCAGACGGCCAAGGCCAGTGTTGACGGCGTTGAGGTTGTTCTCGCGGTGCTCGAAGCCGGCAAGGAAATCGGCCCCGGTGACCGTAACGTCATCAGCATTCTGCTCGACAGCTGCCGCTCGGCCAAGGGTCCCCAGCCATGTGTCGTCGTGAACAAGATGGACCGATCGAGTCGCGAAATCATCGCCGCCCAGTTGCTCGCCGCCCAGCAGGCGGTCGAGGGCATCGCCGCGGAAAAGGGTCTGACGGCCGTGGCCACCCGCGTGGAGTATTTCCCCGTTTCGGCGAAGACCGGCGAAGGCACCGCCTCGCTCGTGCGATTCATCAAGAAGTTCATGCCCGAAGGGGAGTACCTCTTTCCCGAGGACGAGGTCAGTGACATCCCCGAAGCCCAGTGGGTGGCCGAACTCGTTCGTGAGCAGTTGGTGCGCAAGACCAAGCAAGAGTTACCCCACGCCATTCACTGCCGCGTCACCGAGTTCGAGTGGCCGCACATTACGGTCGAAATTCTCGTTGAGCGAGAGTCGCAAAAGGGCATGGTTATCGGCAAGGGCGGTCAACTCTTGAAGGACGTCGGCATCGCCGCCCGTCGCCAACTTCCCGAGGGCACCTACCTCGAACTAAAAGTTTCCGTGGAGCCCGGTTGGCAGAAGCGCGACGACGT
>DAIPLC010000064.1:0-2269 GCA_036769405.1 Acidimicrobiales bacterium | reverse complement strand
GGCAGGCCAACGTACTTGCAGCCACTCACGAAGGCCAGCGCCGCCAGGTAGGGGCGCAGGGCCGTCGACATACCGCGCGACGATAGGTGGGCGCCAAAGAAGACAGCCGGCACGGCACCAACGATGATGGCGGTCGTGAGACCGAAGGACACGTGACCGAAGAGAAAGGCGCCCAGGGTGGCCGCGGCCGTCAAGGGGAGGGCCTGAGCCAGGTCAGTGCCCACGAGCACGTCGGCCGCGATGGCGGGGTAGAGAAATGTCAACAGGACCAGAATGAGTGAACCAGCACCGACCGAGGTCAGGCCGACCATGAAGCCACCAACGAGTCCCACCAGAATGGTCAGCACTGGGCGCAGTGTGATCACCGGGCTCGTGGCGTGACGACTGGGCCACAACAGGCGCGCAACCATGGCGACGGCGCCAATCAAGAGCGCCACACCAAGGATGGTGGCGAGTTGCGTCTGGGTGGACTTCGTGCCGCCGAGTTGGTGCAGGGTCAGCGCGCCGAGTAGTGCGCCGGGCACGGAGCCGTAGGAGAGGTGCTTGACGAGGGCCTTATTGACCGTTTGGCGCTTCCAGTGAATGGCCACGCCAATGGGCTTCATGAAGAGGGCGGCGACCAGGTCGGAGCTAATGGCTGAGGCGGGCTTGACGTTGAAGAGCAGGACGAGCATGGGTGTCATGAGCGCCCCACCGCCCATGCCGGTCAGACCGACGAAGAAGCCGACGACGGCCGATCCACAGATGAGTGCAAAGTTCAGGTGCATATTTACCATTATAACGCTATTTGCTAGTGAAATAGTAGTAAATAGCGTCAACCCTGACGATGGGCTGCGCTGTGGTTACTGGTTCTTCTCGTGGTCGCGAATGTCGTTGAGGAAGGCGTAGACGAAGTCGCGGTCGCGGGTGCGCTTCATGGGGGGCAACTTCTTAAACATCACGTTGCGGTAGGTCTTGGTGGCCAAACGGGTGTCCAGCACGGCGACCACGCCCCGGTCATTGGCGCTGCGAATCAGGCGACCAACGCCTTGGGCAAGCAGCATGGTGGCGCGGGGGAGGTCCACTTCCATGAATGGGCTGTCGGAGCGTTCACGGCGAGCGATGATCAGTGGGTCCGTCGGCGGCGTAAAGGGCAGCCGGTCAATGGTGACGAGACTCAGTGAGTGGCCCGGCACGTCGATGCCCTGCCAGAACGAGGTCACCGCGAAGAGGCTGGCCGAGGCGTCGTCGCGGAACTCCTCGATGATGCGCTGACGTGACAGGCTGCCCTGGACGAGCACGGGGGTGTCGAGTCGGGCCTCGACCGCTTCGGCGACTCGCTTCATGACGCTGCGATTAGTGAAGAGAGCCAGCGTGCGGCCACCGGCTGCTTCGATCAGGCCGACGAGCTCCTCGATGATGGCCGCTTCGGCACGTTCATCGTTGCGTTCGGGCATGTCGGACGGCACGTAGAGCAGGGCATTTTCGCCGTAGTTGAAGGGACTGGCGAAGGTCTGGATGGGCACGTCCTCGAGGCCGAGGGCGCGAGGTAGCGAGTCGGGAATGGTGGCACTCGTGAGTACCGCGGTCACGTCGCCCCAGAGGTCGTCGCGCAGTCGCGGGGCGACGTCGACGATGGAGATCTCGAGAGCGATCTCCTTGTCGTTGCGCACGAGGTAGAGCAACTCACCCTTTTGCACCTTGGCGATGCGACCGAGGTCACCCTGGAGGTGCATGCCTGGTCCGAGGGCTCGAATCTTCTTCGCCTCGTCGGTGGCGCTTTCACCGGGCAGGGCGCGCAGTCCTTCGATGAGAACGTTGACGAGGGCGGTGGCCGTGTCGAGCTCGCGTCGAGCGGGGGCGGAGAGGCCCGTCAACTGTTCCTCGCCGTACTGGATCTCGAGTTCAATGGCGAGCCGCTCCGCCGCTTCGTTCAGTTCGGTCGTCTTGTCGGCGAAGAGGGCGCCCAGCAGCGGACGCGCGACCGAGGCGAAGGCCTTGAGTCGCGTGGTGGTGAGTGAGGTGCCGAGCAGGGAGGCGAAAATGTCGAGCACCTCGTGGGCTTCGTCGAAGACCACGAAGTCGTGGGCCGGCAGGAGACCCTTGCCGGAGGCGAGGTGGGAGGCGTAGAGGTGGGAGTTGACGATGACGATGTTCGACTCGGCCGCCATGTCCTTGGCCACCTCGTGGAAGCAGGTGTCGCCTTGAGGGCAGGAGTTCTTCGACAGGCACTCCTGAGGGGTGACGGCGAGTTGACGCCAGGCCCGCTCGTCGACTTCGAAGGCCAGTT
>DAIPLC010000063.1:0-7963 GCA_036769405.1 Acidimicrobiales bacterium | reverse complement strand
GCGCACGCCGTTGGCGTACTCGAGTGCCTGGGCGTCAGAATCGAACTTCTGGACGGTGATGACCGGACCAAAGATTTCGTTCTGAATGAGTTCGTCATCCTGTTGCAGGTCGGCAATCACGGTGGGGTTGATGAAGAAGCCCTGGTCGCCCATGCGGTCACCACCGGCGGCGAGGCTTGCGTGGCTCGGACGGCGGGACAAGAGGGCCTGCACGCGGTCGAACTGGTTGGTGTTGTTCACCGGCCCGAACAGAGCGTTCTCGTTGTCGCGGGTACCAATCACCGTGTTGCGGGCCTGCTCGGCAATGGCGTCAACGAAGTCACCGTAGATCTTGTCCGACACCAGCACGCGTGTTGCCGCAGTGCAGTCCTGACCAGCGTTGAAGTACCCCGCCATCGCAATCCACTCGGCGGCGGAAGCGATGTCGGCGTCGTCGAAGACCACGACCGGGGCCTTGCCACCCAGCTCGAGGTGAACGCGCTTGAGGGTGTGGGACGCACTCGCCGCTACTTCCATACCGGCTCGGACAGATCCGGTAATGGAGGCCATGGCGGGCACGGGGTGCTCGACCAGTGCGCGACCAGTTTCCCGGTCACCACAAACGACGTTGAAGACACCAGCCGGCAACACCTGCGCCATGAGTTGGGCCATGAGAATTGTGGAGACGGGAGTCGTGTCGGACGGCTTCAGCACCATGGTGTTACCAGCCGCGAGCGCGGGGGCCCACTTCCATACCGCCATGAGCAGCGGGTAGTTCCACGGAGTCACCGCGGCGCAGACGCCAATGGGTTCGCGACGGATGTAGCTCGTCATACCGACGGCGTACTCACCCGCACTCTTACCCTCGAGGACGCGCGCGGCGCCGGCGAAGAAACGAATCTGGTCGAGCATTGGCGGAATCTCTTCCGCCAGGGTCACGGCGATGATCTTGCCGCAGTTCTCGGTTTCGGCATCGACGATGGCGTCAATATTGGCCTCGAGGATGTCAGCAATCTTCAACAGCATCAATGAACGCTGTGATGGCGTGGTGCGCTTCCACGTCGTGAAGGCCTTCGCTGCGGCGGCCACGGCGGCGTCGACGTCAGCGGCATTGGAGACCGGCATTTCGGCGAACGGCAGACCCGTCGCGGGATTGATGAGCTCAACGTATTGACCGCTTTGCGGTGCGACTGATTCGCCACCAATGAAATTCTCTAACCGGCGCATTATTTCCCCCTGCATTCTGGTGAATCACTTGATTCAACCCCGTGCCACTCTGCCAGATTGGTAAGGCTTTCGCAAACACCCCCGACAGATAGAGTCCCTCTGGGGGCATATGAGTGCGCATATCGTCCCCAAAACCTGCTAGGGTGTCTCTATCCGCAGTCTCGAAGCCAATGTGCGGCGGGACGGGAGCAACCACATGTCAGCATCCAAACCTGTAAAAGCAACACCAACGAAGAGCCCGAACCTTGAGCTCGTGGCCGCACCGAACGTGCTGGACCTCATTGACCGACAAATCATTTCGTTATTGCAGCGTGACGGCCGTCGACCCTACGGGGCGATCGCCGAAGAGGTGGGACTTTCTGAGGCCGGTGTGCGTCGACGCGTACAGCGACTGAAGGACGCGGGCGTCATGCAGATCGTCGCGATTACCGACCCCTTGCAGCTCGGCTACGGCCGTGAAGCGTTGGTCGGCATCCGAGTTCATGGTGACGTTCGTCTGGTGGCGGATCAAGTTGCAGCTATTGACGAAGCGAACTACGTGGTTATGACCGCCGGTTCGTTCGACATCATCGCTGAAGTCATCGCTCTCGATGACAACGCCTTAGTGCACCTGCTGAATGACTCCATCCGGAGTATTCCTGGTGTCACCGAAGTTGAAACATTCCTGTATTTGAAACTTTCAAAACAAACCTATGCCTGGGGCACAAAATGAGTATTGACGAAATCTTCACTGACGGCATCGCCTTCAGTGACACGAACCACGAAAGCCATTCCTTTTCCGAACGAGCGCGGCGCAACCTCTGGCTGCACTGCTCACGTATGGGCTCGTACGACGAGTCCCGCGAGATCCCCATCATGGTGCGGGGCGAAGGCGTGCACGTCTATGACGTGAACGGCAAGCAGTACTTTGACGGCATCTCGGGTCTCTTCACCAACGCCCTCGGCCACGGGCGACCCGAGTTCGCTCTCGCCGCAGCCGAGGCCATGAACACCATGACCTTCTTCCCGCTGTGGACCTACGCCCACCCCAAGGCCATCGAGTTGGCCGAGAAGATTGCCTCCATCGCCCCAGGTGACCTGAACCGCGTCTTCTTCACCACTGGCGGCGCCGAGGCCAACGAGAGTGCCTGGAAGCTCGCCCGTCAGTACCACAAGATGCGCGGCGACATGGACCGCTACAAGGTCATTAGCCGCGACATCGCCTACCACGGCACCACCATGGGCGCCTTGACCATCACGTCGCTCGACAACTACCGCGAACCCTTCATGCCACTGGTCCCTGGCGCCGTCAAAGTGCCCGCCGTGAACTTCTACCGAGCCGAGCAGCACGCGGACGACTTCGAAGCGTTCGGCCTGTGGTCCGCCCAGCAAATTGAAGAAGCCATTCTTCGCGAGGGCCCCGAAACCGTCGCCGCCGTCTTCCTCGAGCCGGTGCAGAACGCCGGCGGTTGCTTCACGCCCCCACCCGGCTACTGGCAGCAGGTTCGCGCCATCTGCGACCGCTACGGCGTACTTCTCGTCTCCGACGAAGTGATCTGTGGCTTTGGTCGTCTCGGTACCTGGTTCGGTGGTCAGAAGTACGACTACGTCCCCGACATCATCTGCGCTGCCAAGGGTATTACCGCCGGTTACGCCCCGCTCGGCGCCATGATCGTCTCCGACCGGATTGCGGACCCCTTCATGACCGGTGACGTTGCGTTCCAGCACGGCTTCACCTGGGCCGGTCACCCGATGTCCGCCGCAGTCGCGTTGACCAGCATCGACATCATCGAGAAGGAAAACATTCTCGGTCACGTCTCGGGCAACCAGGACTACTTCCGTCAGAGCCTCGAGGCGCTGCGGGACATTCCAATCGTCGGTGACATTCGCGGTACCGGCTACTTCTGGGGTGTCGAACTGGTCAAGAACCAGGACACCAAGGAGACGTGGCAGGGTGACGAGGCCGAACGCCTCCTGCGCGGCTTCATCTCCCCCGAAATGTTCCGCCGCGGGCTCATTTGCCGCTCGGACGACCGGGGCGACCCCGTTGTCCAGCTCGCCCCGCCACTTATCTCGACGCGTGACGACATCGACTGGATGGCCGGCACGTTGCGCGAAGTCTTCACTGAAGCGGTCAAGCGCGGTATTTGATCAAAGTAAAACCGGGGTCGACGCTGTCGGCCCCGGTTTTTGCTTTAACGAAGAATGTTGACGGCCCGCGCGGCGACCACCGAAATGGTCACCAGCGAAACGATGCTCTCACTCGCGAACAGACACTTCGCCCGAGTAGTCAGTGGCATGGCGTCCGCGGGCGCAAAACTCGTGCCGTTCGCGAAGCTGGTGTAGAGGTAATCGAGAAACTGGGGTCGCCACCCGTCGGGTGCCAGTGAGGGGTTCTCCATCTGGGGGAACTGAATATCGAAGCCGGTGTGCGTGGCCATGGCTCGATGTCCGGGACCACCTCGGTCAATTTCCCAGAACCACACGCCGTAGAGGATGACGTTGGTCGCCCAGATAGAGGCGGCGGAGTAGATCAGACCACGACCTTGACTCACGTGACTGTCGAGCAAGCGTTGCACCAACAGGGCCACGGACACCATGTTGGCCGTGGTGACGAGGCCGAGGAGCGCCAGGGCCAGTCGACGCACCAGGGGATTGTCGTCGGGGTGGTGGTGTCGCACCGCGAGAAGCGGTACCAGAGGTAACCCGAGAAGAGCGGGCACCAGGAAACGTGGCCCCACGACCAGGCGGTTCGGCAAGAGAAGGTAGAGACCCAGGCAGGCGAGAAGCGCAAGCGCCGCCGGCCAACGAGGCTCACTCTTTTGCACTACGCAGCCTGCCCCGCGGTGCCGAGGGAATAGAGCGCATTCGGCACCACAAAGTCGTGCAGCACTGACGTTTTGCGAAGCTGACTACTCAACGATTTCGGCAGTGGGGCCCACTGTGAACGCGGGGGTGCCACGACCGTTACCTTGTGGTTGTACCAGAGCACGTTCACGGACACGTTGGTGAAGGCGCGCTTCGTTCGAATCTTCAAACCGGTGGCGATGACCTCACCCTGCTGACCTGTGGTCACTGTCCACGTCACCGATCCCAGGGTGCTGTGGGCGTGGGTCGCGCTCACTGGGGTGACCGCGACGCCAGTTTTTTCGTAGGTGTAGGTCGTCGAGTGCGCGTCGTGGTGCACCTTCGTAATGGGGAAGCCCTTAATCAGGGACAGGTCGGGCGTCGTAAGCTCCAGCGCCCCGCCGAAGAGTGACGGCACTTTGAAACGACTGTCGTACCAGACGGGGTGCGAAGCGGCATTCAGGTTCGCATTGTTCGCGAACACGCGACCATCCACGGCGCGAGCAGCGAAGGTCACGGTGCCGAGTACGAAGGGGACCTGGACGGTCGCCGTCGCCGTGTTTGACGCGAGATTAACACTGGCCGTACCGGTCAGGTTGTAGGGAGAGTTCGACTGGACGCTGAAGGAAAGACCCACCGTTGTCGGTGGGTAGCCGTTCAGCGCCAGCGGATCGCGGTAGGGCGCCCCCGCCGGGTTGGGGTCGACGGCCGCGAGCACGACACCGAAGACGGTCAATCCGGCCGCGAGAAGACCACTGACGACTGCAATTCCGCGGTGAAGGTGACGCACGCTTCCACGCTACCGTTCGTCATGGCTCCCTAGTGCAGCGATTCGAGCAGCAGCTCCCGCACGAGTTCGGGGGCGATGTTGCGGCCACAGGCCACGAAACCCAGCGGACCGGGTACGTCGGTAATCAACTGGTTCGTAATCGCTGCGTAGGCCGTGGCAGCCGAGCCCTCCATGATGAGACCGTTGTGGTCGGCCGCTTCTCGAACTCCTTCGCGGATGAGCGCTTCCGGAACCAACACCAGGTCCACATTGTTCGTCGCAATCAGCTCGTTCGTCACCGCACCCTCATCACCTCCACCGGCCAAGCCGTCGGCAATGGTTGGGCGGTGGTGAACCTCATTCATGGCCACACCGCGAAGCACGTGGTACATGGCCGCCGAGTGTTCTGGCTGCACGCCCGTAATGCGAAGGTCACTGCGCCCCGACGCTTCGCGAGACACGATGGCTCCGGAAATCAAGCCGCCTCCACCGACCGGCACAATGACGTGCGTCATGTCAGGCGCGGCCGCGTAGAACTCGTCGAAGAGGGTGGACTGGCCGGCTATCACGTGCGTGTCGTTAAAGGGTGAAATGTAGCGAATGCCGCGGGACGCCGCGAGCTCAAACGCCTTCGTCTGGGCGTCATCATACGAGGAACCCCATTCGATGAGTTCAATGTCAAAACCGCGCAGTTTCTTGACCTTGAGCGGTGAGGCGTTCGCCGGTACGACGACGGTCGCCGGTACGCCCAATGTGGTCGCCGCGAAGGCAATACCCAGGCCGTGATTCCCCGCTGACGAGGTGATGACGGCGCCCGATGGGTCTTCACGGTGGGCGGCCGCGACCGCAGCTAAAGCACCGCGGACTTTGAATGCGCCGTAAATCTGAAAGAGTTCGAGCTTCGCGTAGACCGAGCGACCGCGCAGGTCGATGGGATACGTCGGCGTCGGGCGCAAATATCTCGCAATAATCTCCCGAGCGGCGATGAGGTCATCAGCAGTGGGTGCGGAAACTTGTTCAATCATTAGGACATTCTACTAAGACCCGCTCGCCCGCCTGAGGCTAGGGTCACCTCGTGGCCCATTTTCTGACCATCGTTGACGTGAGTGTGCTGGCGTACGTGGCCACGATGATCGATAACTTAGCCGCATTCACTGGGCAGCTGGCGCTCGCCCCTTCCGAGCGGTTTCGCGCACTGGCGCAATCGCAGAGTGCGGCCGTCGCACTGCTGGCGGGCGTCGCGGCCTTTCTCGGCTCAGTGCTGCACGTTATTCCCCTCGCAGTCTTCGCCCTCGGTGCTGCGGCCCCGTGGTGGCTCGGTTGGCACGCGTGGCGCCAGCGGCATGATGCGGACGACGAACCCGGCGCCAAGCGCGCTGTCACAGTTTTTTTGGTGACCCTGGCTCTCGGTGGCGACAACGTAGCGGTCTGGATCCCACTTTTTCGCCTCTACGGCGTCGCCGGGCTCTCGCTCACTCTTGCCACCTTCGCCGCTTGTCACGCCTTCTTCCTCGCCATCGCCCGTTACCTGAGCACTCATCCAGTGGTGCGGCAGCGGAGCGATCGGGTGAGTCGACTGATTGCCCCGTGGCTCTACGGTCTGCTCGGCATCGTCATTCTGCTGGAGTGCCTCCCGTTTTGAGGTGGCACTAGCGTGGGGTTATGACCTCCAGTGCGCAGAAGACCCTGCGGCGCCTGACCATCATTGTGCTGCTGCAGTGGATGGGGGCCACCCTCGGACTCCCCCTTCTCCCCCTCTTTCTCGAACACCGCGGGGGCACGCCACACGTCATTGGCCTGATCGTCGCCTCCTTCTTTTTAGCCGGTGTCGCCACACAATTTTTCCTCGGTCGTCTCGCCGATCAGTTCGGTCGTCGCCTCATTTTGGTCGGTGGCCTCGTTTGTTACGGCATTGCCTCCATGACCTACGTCTTTCCCGTGCACGCGGAGTGGTTCACACTCTCTCGGATTCTGCAGGGCGCCTCGGCGGGGGCCATCGAAGTCGCCTCGCTAGCCGCCGTGGCCGCACTCTTCCCCGAGCACGAGCGCGGAGCGGCGATTGGCAAGATCCTCGCGGCCCAACTTCTCGGCATCGCCATTGGCCCCATTGCGGGCGTGGTGACCACCGTCGCCACTCTGGGATGGGCATTCTTCGCCACCGGTATTTTCTCCCTCGGTGCGGCCGTCGTCGCGCTGCGCACCGACCTGGGTGACGTGGTCTACGACCCCTCCCCGTTGCCACCCATGCAATGGTCTCCTCAACTACTCGGTGCCCTCCTCGCGGCCGCCACCACCGGCGTCTCTATCGGGGTCTACGAAACCTGCTGGAGTATGTTGCTCCACGCCCACCACGCCTCGCAGTTTCAGATTCGCCTGAGTTGGACCATGTTCTGCCTCCCGTGGGTCGCTTTGAGTCGCGTGGGTGGGTGGATTGCCGACCACTGGAACCGAAAGTCTGCTGCGCTACTCGGTCTCGCAAACGGACTTCTATTTCTCACGATTTACCCCCGATGCCACAACAACGCCATCATGCCCTTCATTGGCAGCTTTGAGTCAATTGGATCGGCTCTCACCGTCCCTTCGATTGGTTCACTGTTGAGTCAAGGGGCACACGATCGGGAGTTCAGCCGGCGCCAAGGTATCTCCGCCACGGCCCAGACCTCCGCGCTGGCGATGTCCGCGGTAGGGTCGGGCTTTTTGTATACGCATGATCCGGCGCTGCCCTTTGACGTCTTCGCGGGCGCCGGCGGACTGCTCCTTTTGGGCGTCGCGTGGTCGTGGCGGCGAGTGACGGGTCGCGTTTCCCCCGATGAAGGGGCCTAAATTGCGCTTCTTAATTCTTAACTTCAGTTGAACTGCACTTAATCTCAGTGTGATGTCTGCCAGAATGGTGAGGTTCCGCGAGCACCTCACGGCGTGTGAACCGATGACATCCATCTACTAGGGAGGCACACAAAGTGGCAAACAACGCATCTATCCATGACGGATCGCCGGGCGACCAGGCGTTCAAAGTCGAAACCCACGGCATCGACTTCATCCCCGAAAGCGAACGTTGGGCGACACCGCGCAACATTGGCGCCATGTGGGCTGGTTCAGCCATCAACGTCGAGTACTTCATCTACGGTGCGCTGCTCATGGGCTTCGGCTTCAGCTTCTCCACCG
>DAIPLC010000062.1:0-7979 GCA_036769405.1 Acidimicrobiales bacterium | reverse complement strand
GGCGACCGGCTCACGGGTCGGCTGGCCCTCGCCCTCAATACGGGAGAGGTCGAGCAAGTCCTCGATGATGCGATTAACGCGAAAGGCTTCGTTGTTGATACGCTCGGCCAAACGGTTGGCCACGACGGGGTCCTTTTCGAACTGCAACGTTTCGGCCAGCAGGCCGAGTGCGCCCATCGGGGTCTTGAGTTCGTGCGAGACGTTGGCGATGAAGTCCCGACGGATGTCTTCGAGGCGACGGCGCTCGGAGACATCGTCAATGAAAGCAATGACGCCCAGCGGGCGACGACCATCGTCAATGACGGCGGCGTGGACGTTCAGGGTGCGACGTGGCGGCCCGTAGATTTCGACGGTGCGGTCGGCGACACCGTGAATCCAGCCCTCGGCGAGGGCGTCGGTAACGGCCTGCGCGGCAATGGCGTCACCGTAGCGGCTGACCATGAGCTGTTCGGCCTGCGGGTTGCGGTAGACCACCGCGCCACCTTCGTCGCAGAGCACGAGGCCGAGTGGGAGCGCGTCGAGCGATCGCCGAAGGCGGGTGACGTCGGCACCGGCTTCGGTAACGACGGTGGTAGCTGCGCCGGCGACCTCCTCGAGGAGCGCCACGGCACTCTCTAACTTGCCGCGGTCATCACGAGGCTCAACACCGAGTCGAGCAGCGAGGGCCGTGAGGCGCTGCGCGAGGGCTCGGTTACCGCGCCAGCGGTTGATGAGAATGCCTGCGTAGATGCCCACCACTAAGACGGCGAGGGTGACCCCGTCGACCAGCAGGGCGGACCAGTGGGCAGCGAAGTTGTGGCTGAAGGCAATGTGCACCCTCGCATTCTCGCAGATGTTGTCGGGTAGCCGGTGGCAGCGACCGTTGCGATTCCCCTACAGAAAGAGGAACCACATGTTGTTAGCTGGCGTAAGCCTGACCCCCTCCACTACGGCCCTGCCGGGTGGCGCAGTTATTCAGTCCCTCATCAACGGCGTGGACTACTGGGCGCTCATTGCGTCCCTCGTCGCGCTGGTCATTGGCGCGGTGATGTGGGCCGTGGGTAACCAGACCCAGAACATGCAGCAGTCGAGCGCGGGGCGCCGGGCCGTGTTGACGGCCGTTGCGGCCGCCATCTTGCTCGGTGCGGCACCAACGTTGATCAACTTCTTCTTCACTACGGGAACGACCGTTAAGTAAATGTCGACCATCCTGTGTTACGTCACGCTCAGCTGTGCCGTTTCAACCATTGCGAATGCGTCGCTCAATGACTTTTTTAGCGCGCTGACGGGGTGGATTCTCGGCTCGGTGACGTGGCTGCTCGACACAGTGGTGGCCGTCTTGAACGCCACGGGTGACCCCACCACCATTGTCGCGGGAGCGACGCCCGAGTTCGCGACGGTCTTGACGCTGTCGCCGGCTCTGGTGGTGTTGGGGTTACTCGTGGCCACGCTGCAGGCCGTACGCCACGGGGACCACGCCGCGCTCTGGCGGGTGTACCTCGGCGTGGTGCCGGCCAGCATTGCGGCAATCTTCCTCGCGAAACCGCTCGCCCTCATGGTGCTCGAAGCAATTGACGCGATGTCGACGGCGGCGAGTGTCTCGACTGCGTCGCACTTGGCAACATTGGCGACCGCACTAAACAACGTCACCGTAGTCCCCGGCTTCGGTGTCTTTCTCTTATCGGCCCTCGTCATCGTCGCGGGCGTCATCTTGTGGATCGAGTTGCTCTTTCGCACCGTGGCCCTCACGCTGCTACTGGTCTTCGTGCCCCTCATTGTGCCGCTCTCCACGTTTCCCGCGCTTCGTCGCGTCGGCTGGCGACTGGCGGAAACCTTTTTGGTGATCGCCGGTTCAAAAATCATTGTCGTTATCACCCTCGCGGTTGGCCTCGGTGAAGTGGTCGGTAACTCGGCGACGGAAATCCTCACCGGCGTCGTGACGCTCCTCGTGGCCTGTGCGACACCTTTCGTGGTGTTGCGGTTAGTGCCGATTATGGAACAGTCGTCGGCCCACGCACTTGATGGACTCCGTCAGCGTGCGGTGCGCGCGGCCATGGCCAGCCCCCAGTCACCCGTAGGGCTCGCGGTCCAACGATTACTCCCCAACGCGCCGCTGCCGGAACCACCGTCGAAGGGCGAGGACTTAGGCTTCCCGACCTGGGAAGGTGAAGGTGACCTGCCCCTGCCACCGCGTGACGGAGAACGACCAAAGCCGCCGCTGGGGGAGCCCCGACTCCGTCGCGGCAAGGTGGCCTACTACAAGGACAAGCTCGGTCCGGTCGTCGGGTGGCACTGGGATGACTGAGGCAACGCTGGAGCGGCACAGCGATAGTGCCGAACGGTGGGGTCCCCTGCAACGACATCAGCTCGTTTTGGTGGGGAGCGGCAGTGCCCTCGTCATTAGTTGGCTGCTCATCACGAGAATGCCGACCGTGACCTTGATGATGGCGGTGGGGTGCATCCTCGCCGCCTGCCCCGTGCGTCGGGGTGACACGGTGGCTCAGTGGATCGTCGTCGTTACTCGCTTCGCTCTGCGATCTCGGTGGACCACGCTGGCCATACAACTCGAGGGCGACGCTCTCACCCTTCGCCGCGGTGCGAGCGTGACGACCACGCTGCGGGCCCTTCGTCACGTGGGGCGACTCGATCTGTCCGGTCACGACGCCGTGGTGACCGGCCAACTTCGTGACCTCCTGGGTGCCCTCGCCGTCACCGCGGAGGGAGGTCACGTAACGCAGTTGGTAACCATGTCCCACGATGGTGCCACCACGATGGTGGCCTCGTCGAGGGGTGGTGACCTCTCCGGCTGGGAGTTGCCGACCAGTGCGCCTCTCTTTGGCACGAGCAGTGGTCAACGTCTGGTGCGTGAGAGCTGGCGATCAGTTCGCACTATTGACGGGGTGTACCGCGTTGGCCGCATTGTCACGTTTCGCCCCGACGGTGGCCAATCACTCTTGGAGGCCCTGCAGTGCACCGGTGTTCCGTCAACCCTCGTGGTGCAGTATCAGATTGTCTCCTCCGCACGGGCGCCGCGCATCGTTGGTCGTGCGGTACACCGCCGTGGTGTCGACGAGTCCGCCACGCGAGCTCTTGGTTTTCGCCGCTCGGCCCAATCGGACCGGGCGCTGGCGCGCCTGGCCCTTCGCGAGGCATCGGTGGCGGCGGGGCACACCCTGGTGCGCATCGCGGTCTATCTCATCGTGACGGGTGAGACGGCGGCAGCCGTTCGTCAGGGGGTCAGCCGGATTACCTCGGTGGCGAAAGACGATGGGACACTGCTGCAATGGGGAAAGGGTCGTCAGGCCCAGTGGTTTCTCTGGGCCTTGCCGGGTGGTCTGCAGTGGTGAAGGCGTGGACCCACTGGGCGACCAGTGCCGATATGTGGTCCTTGCGGCTCCCGAGCCACGACGCGGGTACTGGTCTGGCGGGGCGACAATTAGGCGTCACCCAACGAGGTCGACAGTTCATCTTTGACCCCTTCGACGCGTACGGGGCCGGTCACATCACCAACCCGAACATGGTGATCGCCGGCGCTATCGGGCAAGGCAAGAGCACCCTGGTCAAGATGCTCCTCGATCGCGGACTACAGCGCGGACGGCGGGTGGTCGTGGTTGATCCGAAGGGCGAGTACGGCGAACTAGCCGCGTCGTACGGGACGACACCCGTGGTCCTTGGTCGTGATGGCTGGTGCAATCCCTTTGTCTCCACCGATGCCGAACACAAGGAACTCGTGCGGACCTTGTTGGCCAGTGCCCAGGGTTCATCACTGACCAGTGAACAACATTTTGCCCTCGACACCGCCTGGACCGCACTCCCGACTGAGCGAGGGCCGCGCCTACTCTTCGATCTCTTGACCGTGGTGTCCCCGAGTTTGCGCTCAGAGCAGCCGTCGGCGACACGGTCCATCGCGCTGTTGCTTCGACGCTTTATCGATGGTGACTACGCCTCCCTCTTCGATGGTGAAGGGCCACCACTCTCCTTCGGTGGACAACTGGTGATTCTCGACTTGTCGCAGCAGTGGTCATCCTCATCTCTGGGTATGGCGGCCCTCAGTGCGGTGGCGGCCGCGCAGCAGGTGGTGCAGCGGGCCGGAGAGCAAGGGCACATCATCGTTGACGAGGCGTGGGCCCTCCTCGGTGACCCCTACGCGCTTCGCTGGCTACAGGGGTCGTGGAAGCTGGCACGAGCTCGGGGAATCTCGCACCTACTGGTACTGCATCGATGGAGTGATGTGGGGGCGGTCGGTGACGAAGGCAGCGCGAATCGCTCTCGCGCCCAGGGGCTTCTTCGTGAGTGTGAAACGATGTGGCTCTTTCGCCAAGTGGCCGACGAGACCGAGCACATGGCCCATGCCCTATCACTGCACGCCCTTGAACAGCGAGCCCTCGCGCAACTGCGGCGCGGCACCGTTCTCGTGCGGTACGGTGCCGCTCGCTCCATCGTGCGCCTCGAGCCCGACGAGCGGGACCGTTCCTTTATTGACACTGACGCCGCCATGCGGGCCCCTCGTGTCGAGTGACCGCCCACCACTGGGCCGCCGCCGCTACGCCGGGGTCGGTATTGGTCCGATGCAGCGACTCCCGCAGGGGCACTCGTTGCTCGTCGTTGGTCCGACGCAGGCGGGTAAGACGACCTCGTTAGTGGTGCCGGCGATGTTGTCGTGGCGCGGGCCGATCGTGATGACCAGTGTGAAAGACGACGTCACCCAGCTCACGAGTCCGTGGCGAGCGATGCTCGGCACCGTGCAGCGTCTCGAACCCGGGAGTGCCACCGGCGCCACGTGGGATCCGCTCGATGGTGTGCGTGATCGTCGTCACGCGCTCCGCGTGGCAAAATCGCTGACGACGTCGTCGGGACGGGGCGACACCGATTTCTGGAATGCCTTGGCTACGAAATTCGTCGGGGGACTCTTCTGGCTCGCGGTGCAGAACGAACGTTCGATATTTGACGTCGCCGCGGCCATCGACGATCGCACGTGGGAACGGTGGGTCGATCTGGAGGGGTGCCTGAGCCCCTTTCGCTCCTATGACCACAAGACCCTTGACGCGGTGATCACGACGGCGGAGGCCATGGTGTTGCCCTGGCAGTTCCCCCAGCCCCTGTTGTCCGTGCGCACCGCTTTGGCGGGGAATAACACCCTGTTTTTGTGCAGTCCGCGACACGAACAGGTCAGTTACGAACCACTCTTTCGTGGTGCCTTGCGCATGGTGCTCGAAGAGCAGCAGACGCGGGTGGAGGCGGGAACGGCGCACCCGCTGCTCCTCGTGCTCGACGAGGCAGCCAACGTGGCCTCACTCGACGAACTCGATCAATTGGCGTCGACGGTCGCTGGATTGAAGGTCACCCTCCTTACGGTGGTGCAGGACTTCGCGCAATTGCAGGCCCGCTGGGGTCAGCGCGCCGCCACCATTGTGAATAATCACGCAACGAGAGTCGTGGTGAGTGGGCTGGCCGACCCTTCGGTGTCGACGTACTTGCCCGAACTCACCACACCAAAGAAGAAAGACACCGTCGTTATTCCGCTTCGCCAACGGCCCGGTTCAACGGCACTCGTGGTCTCGGGTCGGTCACCGGTGTACACGGTGACCCTGCGGCCGTGGTGGCGTCAGCGCAAACTGCGCCGGCGGGCCCAACGAGTGCGCTCGGTACAGTGGGGACGTGTCATCCCCCGTCGCACTGCCCGTCGTCCTCGCGATTGACATCGGCGCCACCAGTATCAAGATGGCCGACGTATCCGCGAGCGGAACGGTGGTGGGCTCGGTGCGTCGACGAGCGACCCCCTATCCCTGCACCCCCGACCACCTCACTCGGTGGCTCACTGATCGTATTGAACGTCGAGCAATCGACGCCGTCGCCGTGGGCTTTCCAGGCGAAACGCGCGACGGCGTGATTCGTGCTCCCGGCAACTTGGCGCGACCGGAGGGCATCACCTCGGCGGTCGACCCCGACATCGACGCCGCGTGGCGCGGCTTTCCGCTGCAGGCGGCGCTGCGCGAGCGCACCGGCCGTGACGTGCGAGTGGTGAATGACGCGGCGTTGGCGGCACTGGGTAGCACCACCGGTGCGGGCCGCGAACTCGTGCTCACTCTCGGTACCGGCTTCGGGGTGGCACTCGTCATCGACGGCGAGCTTCAGATAATTCCCGACTACGGTGACCGCACCCTGGCGGGTGGCGTCACGTGTGATGAGGCTCTGGGTGAGCGGGCTCGGGCTCGGGATGCGGACGCCTGGCAACGATCCCTCCGTGAGATCATTGCGACGCTTTCACAAGAGTGGCAGACCCCCCACGTCCACCTCGGGGGTGGTAATTCCCAGCGATTAAGGGCCGAAGCGTTCGCGAACGAGAGTGTCACCGTGACGATTCACGGGAATCGAGCGCCGCTTCGTGGGGCCGCCCGACTCTTTAATTGAACGAAGGAGTCGCGGTCCCGGAGCCTACGGGGACGCCAGGAGTGGTCAGGTTAGGTTGAAACATCGCTGGTTTCAGTCGTACTCTTGCCTCCGCTGCGATCCGACGCACTACATTCACTGCATTTGATTTGCCAATCTCCTTCGACCGGACCTACCATGACCGTCGTGAAGTCGAAATGGCCCAACTCTCGGACAATGCTCGTTGTGACGGTGATGGGGGCGATGTTTTCTTTGGGCTTGGATTCAACTGCGATGGCGTCATCGGGTACTCGAGTCCTGGCGAAGTGGCCGACCGCTAGTCGATTTGCCCCGAAGTTAGTCGCCGGATCGCCTCGCTTGGCGGTGGGTACCGAAACGGGCATGGATATCTGGTCCACAACAACAAGGGTGCAACAGATTGGACCTCGCTCCTCCGTGGGAGTCAACGTCTATGACATCAATTGGTCCGCAAACGGAAGGTACCTCGCGTGGATACAAGCCCCGAAGAATTTAAATTCCTCGCGGTCGCCTCAACTGGTGGAGTACGACTTCAAGACCAAACACTACGACGTATGGACTTCGAGATATTCATTCTCGGGTCTCGTGCCTGGACCTAATGGCATTGTGGCAGCGAACCAGTCGCCTTCGACATTGAGTGTCTTCAGGGTGAATGACGCCTCGCCAGGAGTTATCACGATTAAGGCGACGGCCCTCACGACGCTCACTGCCTACGACGACGGTTTTCTTGCGAACAGCTATTCGTATCCGGAGACGGTACCGACGCCCATTGCCCGAGTTTCCGTCGAGGGTGTCGAGAGTCCCAGTCGGGCAGTACTGCCAGCGACTCCCGACTCCACCAGTCTCTACGAAGTGACAGTAGCGAGTGCTAATGGTGGCCTGGAGGCTGCGGAACTTGGTGATCACACCGACGTCTGCGGCGTCGGACCATCGTCAGTCATCTATATCGTCAACACGAAAACTGGCAAGGTGAATCGGCAAGGTCCACCGACGCCCGCCACCAAGGGATCGACACTGCGAGTTCAATCGTTATCGTTCTCACCAAGTGGAGTACTAGATGCGACGATGTTGAATTGTGGCTCCTCGTATGACAAAGGTTTGACGACTTCACTGTGGGAGAACGCGGGACGGGGGTGGCACAAGATCGGATCAGATGTGTTGTCGGCCGCTCGAGGTCCAGGCGGAGTGCTGGCGACGGTCACGGGATACGTGGGAATCCATTTCGCTAACTTTCCAATGCCAGAGTTTGCTGGTTCACAGAAACTATTTGTGGGTGGAAAGTGGATACCGCTCGGAGCACGTGCGGGCGAAATCGCATGGGCTCCCTAGGGAGCAACCTTTATTCAGTTGGCTGGTAGAAGTGGGGGCTCATTGGCTGGTGCTGGCTTGGTCTTACTTACGGTGGGTCCTCTAACGGGCCTATAATCAAGGGCTAAGGTTTTAGTTGGTGAAACCCCAGTATTTACTGGCTAGGTGCGTCTGCTAGGATAAGTACCCTGCATCATGCGGCTGTAGCTCAGCGGATTAGAGCATCGGTCTACGGAACCGAGGGTCGGGGGTTCGAATCCCTCCAGCCGCACGCAATGCGCCGA
>DAIPLC010000061.1:0-8074 GCA_036769405.1 Acidimicrobiales bacterium | reverse complement strand
CGGCGCAGAACAGCCCCTCCGCCACCCCGAGCCCCACCTCGTAGCCGGTGACGTCACGAACGGCGGCCGAAACCGCATCCATCACCGCTTCATCCCCGCCAAAGAAGCGACTCGGGCCGCGTATCGGCATGGTGATGAATCCCAGACGAATTGGCTCCACGAAGGGACAGATACTCACCAGGGCGTCCAGGACCGCGACGAGTGATCGCAGTGAGGAACCGTCCGCCTGTTCGACCGACAGCTCCTCAATCCAGAGCGCGAGGAGACGCTCCACTTAACTGGCCACCGCCCGCCCACGCCGGTCGGGCACGACAAGAACCCGCTCGGCCCCGCGGCCGGCCGCCCCGCGGCCACCGACGCGCACCGTCAATGATCGTGACTCGAGACGAGACGAGGCCACCCACTCCGTGTGGGTCACGTCGAGCGAGACCTCGACGGGAAGCGGCCACGGAGCCGACGGCTCCGTTAGGGCAATCAGGACAGTACCGCGTTCGCGAACACGATCCATCAACTTCCTCGCCGCCGCGTGAGCGGGTCGTGACGGTGGGCGCACTATGAGGAGATCAACACCATCAACGAGATCGGCCGCCGACTCGGCCCACGCTCCTCGTGGTCGGGGTACGAAGAGCACACGACGAAGGTCGAGCCCGAGGTCGGCAATGGCTACGACCCCAGGGTCATCAACCCCCACCACCGCGGCCCAGTGACCCTTGGCACTGGCCTCGCTGAGCAAACTGAGGGCCACGCTGACCCCGCCCCAGCCCGGCGGTGACTGCACGCCCACCGTCGCGCCACGACGGAGACCACCGTCGGGCAACATACTCCGCCAGGGCTCGGCGACGGGCAATGTCTTGGTTTTGGCGAGCGTTACGGGACGAATAGCGGCACGAATATCGTCCGACAGAGCGGGTCGTTTGTCAGAGAAAGCGAACATATGTTCGCTAGAGTACTCACTCCCCGTGACGTCGAACAAATGGCCTGCTCAGGGTGGTCAGTCCGGTGGCGAACGGCCGTGCGAAACTGTGGTGGAAGAAACGGAGGCGCCGTGTGCGGTCGCGTAACACTCTTTAGTCCGCCGAGTCGCCTCGCCCGTTTTCTTGACGCCACCCTGGCCGCGGGACTTGAGCCCCAGGGTCACCCCAGCTGGAACATTGGCCCCCAGCGCCAACTATTTGGCCTCACCATCACCGACGGCCAGCGCGTGCTGGATGGTTACCAGTGGGGACTCATCCCGAGCTGGGCCACGAGTCCGGCTATCGCGAACCACTGCATCAACGCCCGGGGCGAAACCGTGGCTGAGAAGCCCTCGTTTCGCGAGGCCTTCCGCTCACGGCCGTGCGTGCTTCCCGTGGACGGCTTTTACGAATGGGCAATTCAGGGACGCCACCGTCAGCCGCACTACTTCACCCGCCGTGACGGCGCGCCCGCCCTCTTCGCCGGCCTCTACGAGTACTGGCGTGATCCGACGCTGCCCAGTGATGCGCCGTTGCGGCAAACCTGCACCGTGCTCACCACCGAGCCGAGTGACGACATTGACGGGGTCCACGACCGCATGCCGGTCATCCTTGACCCCCACGACGTTCTCTCGTGGCTCCGCACGGATGAGCGAGGCGTCGACGCACGCCTGGAACTGATTCGGCCGGCGCCGGTGGGCACACTGACCCACCTCGCGGTCAACCCCGCGGTGGGTTCAGTACGCAATGACGGGCCCGACATGATCGAGCCCGCCACTGCACATACTGAACGTCTGTTTTAGATCACGCCGCAGGGTTCGGGCGAACTGCGACACTCTTGAGGTCAAGGTACTGCGCGTCAATCGGAATGACTTTGAAGCTCAGGACCAGTTGACTGTCGTTCGTTGGCGACCCCTGGTACACGTACTCCGGCAGCGCCAGCGTCGTGCCATCGTTCATCGTGAAGATGCCGTAGGCCAGGGTGAAGCTGGCGAGTTTGATTGTCTGCTCTAGCGGTGGCACCGAGTCGGTGGTGGTGTACAGCGTTGGCATCGGTGCAATCGTCGTGGTCGGAACGGCGCCGGTAACACCAGTCGCCCCCGAAACACCCGTGGTGCCGGTCGCTCCCGAAGCGTCAGCCGAGCGGAGCAACGTACCCGTTGTCGACTTGAAGTCGTAGGCAATGACCACCTGTGGGCCTCCCGCGGGGAGAACTACGGGGTGAGGCTTGGGCGTCGTGACACCGGTAGGACCAGTGCTCCCCGAGTCACCCGTTGGGCCAGAGACACCCGTTGGGCCAGAGACACCCGTTGGGCCAGAGACACCCGTTGGGCCAGAGACACCGGAGGGGCCCGTTGATCCCGTAGGGCCGGTCACGCCAGTGGCACCGGACGCACCAGTGTCGCCCGTCGCACCCGAGGGTGAGCCGTAGCCGTACGGCGTGGGGACCGGACCGGTCACGCCACTTGCGCCCGTCACGTCAGGTCCACCAAAGGAACCGCGACAGTCAATGCAGATGGGGTGGGGCACGCCGGTCGCACCCGTAGGGCCAGTGGCTCCCGTTGCACCGGTAGCGCCACTGTCACCGCTGCAGTCCATGACGGTAACGATGCCCGTGGGACCCGACACGCCAGGAAAGCCGGTCGCTCCCGTAGGGCCAGTAGCACCCGTTGCACCGGTCACGCCGCTCGCACCAGTCACCGTAACGTCGCGGACGCTGAAGGTGGCGGTGGCGGCACGGGTGGCCAGGTGAGCAACCTTGACGGTGCCGGATGAAGGTGCGGTGACGCTGGAGGAACCAACCATTGGCGCGCCCATCGAGGGGGCTGGCGTCGTAGCCACGCCGCTGTACATCACGACGCCGCTAGTGCTCTCCTGGTTGACGATGGACATCTGTGCCGCAATCTCGCTGGACGCACTGGCCGGTGACTGCAGGGGGTAGGTGTTCAGCGCCGTAGCGGTGAAGGACACACCGTTCGCCGAGACAATGTCACCCTGAGCATTGAAGGTGAAGCTGTCCTCGAGGCTCGTTGGTGCGCCGTTGAAGTCGACGGGCACGGAGATCGAGGTGTCGGCGGCTCCGGCAGTCGACGTCACCGCGGCGGCCCCGAAGGTCACGCCAGGGCTCGCGGCAGTGGCCAGCCCCACCGCAGTGTTCATGAAGTCAGACGACGTCACCGCACCACTAGTTCCCGTGGCACCGGTACCACCAGTCGCACCAGCGGCGCTGGCGTCATTGCGGGAAATGCCCCACGCTGCGTAGCCGTTGTTCGCGACAATGTCACCGCTGTAGCTCACGCCATTCGTGGCGGGACCCTGAGACGTTACGACGCCGGGGGTGGACGAAGTCATCGGCGTGCCAATGTCGACGCTCAGCGCGGTAGCTACTGACGCCAGCGTCGCAGCCAGGTCGGTTGGGGCGGTGAGTGAGTACACGGGAGCCGACGACGTGGCCGAGGACAGTGCGTCGAGACCGGTAAAGGTGTAGTTCGTCGGGCGAATCGACATCGCCGACGTGCCAGCAACCTTCAGAGCGGATGCGTCGTGTGACGCCGCACTCATCGGAGCAGCAAAGTTCAGCACCGGCAGATCAGAGCCGAGACCACCAAGTGCGGTTACCGCACCAGTCATGAGGACCGCAACGGCCCCCACCGACGTGGCGACTCGCAACTGGAAGGTGCGCCACACCGAACGGGCCGCCTCGTTGCGAGTAGCCAGGGTCGCGGCGTAGAGGTGCTGAAATGAAGCGGCGTTGTACGTGGACGATGCCACGGGGTTTGCGTCGCTGAGTCGTTCTTCAATGGACTTCATGAGGCCTCCTTAGTCTCTGCATACTTCATGTCGCGAGGCGCGACGAATTTCACGAAACTTGTGCGTTGTCGAAAAAACGACGAAAACGTTCCTGGGCTCGCGTCACTCGCACGGCAGCCGCATTCTCACTGATGCCCAGCACGGTAGCGATGGCTCCAGCGGACAGTCCGTCCCAGAAGTGCAGAAGGATGAGTTCGCGATCGTCCTCAGTCAGCGACGCTAAGGCCTGCTTGATGCCTTCGTCGCCGATAACGGCATCCTCCGCCGAGGCGGTCGTACCCGATGAGTGGAGCTTCGACGCCGTGACGGCCGCGTTCGTCGACTTGCGGACTGCGTTGCGCCGAACGTTGCGGGCCACAGCAATGGCCCACGGCACCGCGCCATCAGCCGGTACGTCATCCATCCGACGCCACAACACAAGCAATACGTCAGCCACAATGTCGTCAAGGTCAGCCTTGGTAAGTGGGTACTGACGGCGAGCCACGTAGGCGGCGACGGCGGGCGTTACCTCGTCAGCAATCTGGCGAAATCGCTTTTCTCGTTCTGCTTTCACTGTACGTCCCTGTCTCGACTGGCCCCATTCTTACAGCGACCACGAGAAAATCTCGAACATTTTCTCAGACAGGGGATTCTCAGCTGGACGCGAAGCAACTCTTGATGGCCGCCAGTCCCGCCGGCTGCAGCAATCCCGGGTTCGAAGGCGTCGGCACGGTCATTGACGGCACGGACGAACCGAAGAACAGCGCCCAGAAGGCGAGGCCGCGGTACCCGTGGTTTTTGGCGTACTGGCACCCGGCCGTGAACCAGTTGGCCTGAATTGATTCGTCGAACGTGCCCGACAGTGACTTAAGGGAAGACTGCATGTACGCCCCGTCGGTGGCCAGAATGCCCACCTCACCAAGGACCGATCCCGCCGAGGAGGTGGGGAAGGTGTACCGCGCCGCAAATGACTCCCAGCCGGCCACCAGATCGCTCACCGAAGAGGAGGGTGTGGCCGTAGGGACGCGGGGGTAAAAGTCGTACCAGTTCTGCACGCCAGCCGTTGGCGGTCCCGTCATGATTTGATTGACCGACATGTCCCAGACCAACTGACCTCGGAAGTAGTCGTGCACCCAGGCAATGAACGTGGCCCAGTGGGGGTCGCTCGACAGATTGGAGAGCTCGGACTGCACCACGAATCCTTCGACGTTGGTCGTCCGGGCCATTTCGAGGTAGGGCCGAAGCGCCGCCTCGTAGGAGCGGAACCATGCCGCCGGATTTGACGGGACGAGTAGTCCCCGCCACTGCATACCCAGACGGTGCTCGCTGATGAGGGGTCGGAGCGTCACGCGCAGCCCCTTGCTCTCGAGTCCGCGCACCACGGCCGTGAGGGCCTGGGGGCTTGGTGCGGCACTGTCGCTCGGCGACCACGCCGTGGCGGTCACGACGTTCGAGTGGAGCGAGGATGTAAAGAGGGGGAATTCCAGTGTGACGGCGTTGGCGTTCAGATTGGTGATGAAGGTGCCGTATTTGGCAGCTTGACGTGTGAGCTGATCGAGGGAGGGCGACGGCGACGAGCCGTAGAACACGAGGTTCATGCCACGAACGGCGAAGGGCGTCGACGCACCAGCGGCACGGCTGAGGCCCGGCACCACGCCCGCGACAATCGCGGCGGTGGCGAGCATGAGGCGGAAATGACGACGAACTGTGGTGCTGAGCATCGGGACTCTCCTGGCGGTAGACGCGGGTGCGTCGGTACCCTTCACTCAAGTTATCGTTCCAACATCACCGTCTTCGGGGTCAGTTCGGTATTTGGGAAGAAATTGTCATTCCAATGAGAATTATCCACGGTGGTGACTGCTACTTTCCTGAGTACGCCATCACTAAAGGACCAGCCGTGTTTACACACTCCCGCCCTCGCCGCATCACCATGGCCATTGCCTCACTCCTGCCCCTCGCCCTCCTCGTCGCGACCCCTCTCACCGCCCACGCCAGATCTCCGGCGACGGCACAGACGCTGCCGACCGTGACCACGTCCGGGGCCGGCACGTTCGCGGCCGTGAGCTGTATGAATGCGGCGAACTGCGTCGCGGTCGGTCATGATCAGGTGCTCTCGCAACCGATGATTGCTGTCGAGCACAATGGCAACTGGCTCGCGCTACCCGACCAGCCCAGCCCAGTGACCACCTCACCTCTCTCAGGGCAGGGTGCCTACTTTGGGGTGAGTTGCGCGACGGTTGGAACGTGCGTCGCGGTCGGTACTGACACCGCAACCGGTGCGCCGTTAGTGGTGACCTCCTCCAACGGTGTGTGGTCTCCCGCGACTGATCTCTCGGCCACGGGGACACTGTCGGCCATCAGTTGTCCCACGACGACGTTCTGCGTGGCCGTGGGCGGCAATGCGGCGACCGGCACCCCGTTGACGGCACGACTCAGCGGTGGTCAGTGGGCCGTGTCGACACCGTGGTCTCAGCCGGGTGCCCTCTACGGCGTCAGTTGCGTCGACACCGCTTCGTGCACCGCCGTCGGGGTTGACACGACGGACGGCACCCCGCTCAGCACCACCCTGCAGGGTGGCAGCTGGACCACGCCGAGCGACGCGGGATTCTCGGGGGCCTTCAATGCAATCAGCTGCACGACAGCGTCGGACTGCGTGGCCGTTGGTGTCAACGACATCGCCCAACAACCCGCCATCGAAACCGAAGTGGCGGGCACCTGGAACACACCAACGTTGGTAAGCACTGCGGGCACACTCAACGGCGTGGACTGCAGCTCCTCTTCCGTTTGCACGGCGGTGGGCCAGGACCTGAGCACGGGCAGTCCGATGACCGCCGTCGTGACATCGGGTCAAGTAGGCACTCCGGTTGACGCGCCAGTGAGTGGGTTCTTCACGGCGGTGAGTTGCCCCAGTGACGGCCCTTGTGTGCGCGTCGGCCAAAACGATTCACTGGTCGCTGTCGCACAGGCCGACGGTGCGGTCAGCACCGTCAGTTCGACGGGCACGGGACCGGGTTCTCTCAGCGGCGTCTCGTGCACCACGACCCAAAACTGTGTCGCCGTTGGTCAAAATGTGGCCACGTTGGCCCCGATGTACGTCGCAGAGGTCAATGGCACCTGGGGAACGCCCACCGACGTGACACTTAATGGTTCGCTCGGCGGCACACTCTCGGCAATCAGTTGCTCTTCGGGCAGCGACTGCGTCGCGGTTGGTCAGAACAACAACACCCTGTTGCCGCTGCTCGTCACGGAAACGGCCGGTGTGTGGGGTGCTCCTCACGATCTCGTCAGTGACGTGGTGGGCCAAGGGATCTTCACGGCCGTGAGTTGTGCCTCCAGTGGCGAGTGTGTCGCGGTGGGCCACGAGGCGGTCACCAACACGCCGTTCGCCATTCGTGAACACAACGGCACGTGGGGCACGGTAACCCGCCTCACCACGATCAAACTTCCCGACGCCACCGTCGCGCTTCAGGGGTACTTCACTGGCGTGAGCTGCCCCACCACCTCGAGCTGCACCGCCGTCGGGTACGACGTCGACAAGGCACTTCCCTTCGTGACCTCGCTGAACAACAACACCTGGTCAACACCACTGCTGGTCGCAACGGACCGCGCCAAGAATGGCGTCGAACTTAACGGTATTTCCTGTGTCGATTCGGCCACCTGCATGGCGGTCGGTGTGGACCACAGCATGAACCAGGCGGCCTACCTGGCCGAGTCGAACGGTCAGTGGGCTCCCCTCGGCGACCTCTTGACCACTCGTCTGCGCGGCAAACTTCACTCCAACCAGGGAGGCTTCAGCTCGGTAAGTTGCGCCGCCGCCGGTGACTGCACCGCCGCCGGTGACGACACGGCGACTGGTCGGGCGTTTTTCACCACCCAGACCAACGGCAATTGGGACAACGCCACTGATGTGAGCACCGCTCCCGTACCAACGCACGTCGGCCAGGTCTTCAACGCCGTCAGTTGCACCACCTCGACCACCTGCACGATGGTTGGACTCGATCCCGGCCGCGACTCGGCGACGGTCTTCACCGAGACGAATCACGGCACCAAGGACATCGGTCCCGCCACGCACGTCGTCTTCCTCCGCCAACCAAGCCTCACCACCACGGTCGGCAAAGTCATGGTCCGGCAGCCAATCGTCGCCATCGAGGACGTCAACGGCAACATCGTCACGAACAACAACTCCACTATCGTGACGCTTCGCCTCAAGTCCCCGGTGGGCCGAGGTATCTGCAAGGCCCTCGACCACAACGGCATCGCTCGACTCGTCGCCTGTCACCTCAAGTCGACTGGCCACTTCCGTTTCGTGGCGACCACCCTGCCCGCGCTGA
>DAIPLC010000060.1:0-8087 GCA_036769405.1 Acidimicrobiales bacterium | reverse complement strand
ACGTCACCGCGCTCGTGCGGGACGTAGAGCGTGATGACACGGTCGTTCGACCGAAGGTGATCGGCGATCGTCGCGATCACGGAATCGAGGTGCTCGTGCGTCTTGGCCGACACCCACGTGGCGTCGGGGTACCGTCGCGACAGCGCGATCGCTCTCGACTCGGGCACGTCAGCCTTATTGAAGACCAGCAGCTCGGGCACGCGGTCCGCTTCGATCTCGCGCAGTACGTCGCGCACGGCCTCAATCTGCTCTTCGGCATCATCACTGGCCCCGTCGACCACGTGCACCAGCAGGTCGGCGAGTTGGACGGAGCGAAGGGTGCTCATAAAGGCCTCGATAAGCCCGTGAGGCAGATTTGAAATGAAACCCACGGTGTCGGTGACGAGAACCGTTTCACCACCGGGCAGGGCCAACTGTCTCGTTCGAGGGTCGAGGGTCACGAAGAGACGGTCCTGAGCCTCCACCCCGGCATTGGTGAGGGCGTTGAGCATCGATGATTTGCCGGCATTGGTGTAGCCCACGAGCGTCACTTCACGATGACGTCCTCGTGCTCGGCCCTGGCGCTGCACCGAACGAGTCTTGTCAATGGCCTTCAAGTCCTTGCGCAACTGGTGAATGCGGCCTTCGAGTCGTCGGCGGTCGGTCTCGAGTTGCGTCTCACCCGGACCTCGAGTACCAATACCACCGGCCTGCTGTGAGAGTGATCCACCGGCGCGACGGAGGCGCGGCAAACGGTACTGCAGTAAGGCCAGTTCAACCTGAGCCTTGCCCTCTGGCGTGCGCGCGTTTTGCGCGAAGATGTCGAGGATGACGGCCGTGCGGTCAATGGCGGTCCGACCCAGAATCTTCTCGAGGTTGCGCTGCTGAGCGGGAGAGAGGTTCTGTTCGAACACCACAGTGTCCGAGTCAACCGCCAGGCACAGTTCGCGCAACTCCTCGACCTTGCCCGAACCGAGAAACGTGGCCGGATCGGGACTGTCGCGCCGTTGAATCACCCGAGCGACGACGTCAGCCCCGGCAGTGTCCACCAGCAGCGCAAGTTCATCGAGCTGGTGGTCGAGCTCGTCGGGCGTCATACCTGGAAAGAGGACACCGACGAGGACAATCTTTTCGCGAAAACTGCGATCAATCAGTGTGGTGGGTATGTAGGTCACTACCGCGACCACGACACGTCGGCGACGAACGCCACGGGTCCTCGAAGGGTGGCTTCCTCGCCCTCGAACGTCACGCGGAGCGCTCCCCCAGGGTTGACGACCGTCACGTCTCGGTTCGTGAGGCCGGCGGCGTGGCACACCGCAGCGGTAGCGCACGACCCCGTTCCGCAGGCCAATGTCCAGCCAACCCCGCGCTCAATAACGCGAATGGCCACCTCTTCCACGGTGCGTACCGTCACGAATTCAACGTTGGCCCCACCGAGTTGCTCGGCCCAGTCAGCGGCGAGACGCTCACGCAGTGCGTCGTTCCACTCCGGCTGATCGAGTACGACCACGTGGGGATTACCAACCGACGCCACGCCGAGGGTTCCCTCGAGAGTGGTGCGCAGCGTCACGGGACCCATCAGGACTGATCCTTCACCGACCACACCATCGAGTGCAAGCGAGACCTGTCGAATACCAGCGCCAGTGTGCACTGAAATCATCGAACGGTCGTCCTTCGTCGCGCGCTTCCACGCCGCTACCACTACGCGAACACCGTTTCCCGACATTTCCGCAACGGAACCGTCAGCGTTAAACAGGGTCATCGCCACGTCGTCGCCCTGAGCCGTCGCTACCAAGAGACCATCGGCCCCGAGACCAAGGTGGCTGTCGCAGACCAGTCGGGCCAACTCCGGCGTCCAGACGAAGTCAGGGGCCACACTCACCAAGAAGTCATTACCGGCCCCGTGCCACTTTTGCAGCTGCGTCATTTTCTTAGTCTCGCACGAAGCCGTCGGGGCTCTCGAGCACGCGACGAACTTCCTCAAGTGCCTGTTCGGGGCTACTCATCCAGCGGACCCGAGGATCGCGACCAAACCAGGAACGCTGCCGGCGGGCCAACCGTTTGCTCTGCGTAATCGCGGCGTCGACACACGCATCGAGTGCCACACCTTCTTCGAGGTGGGCCAGTAATTCTCGGTAGCCAACGGCCTGGCGAGCCGTGCGACTCAGGCCGGACTCGCGCAGGCGAGCGACTTCGTCGAGAAAACCCTCGTCCATCCACTGCCGAAAGCGAGAAGTGATGCGTTCATCGAGGGCCACCAGATCAACCTCAAGGCCAATCTGCACCACTCGCTCACGACCATAGGTCCGCATGCCCGAGCCGAACGAGGAGAAGGGTCGTTGAGCGCCGAGACAGACTTCGAGGGCGCGAAGAATCCGACGTTCATTGGTCGGCTCCATCGTGGCGGCCGCCGTAGGGTCGAGAGCTTGCAACTCCGCGTAGAGCGCCGGAAGGTCACTCTTGCGCTCCTCGAGTGCGGCACGCACGTCGGGAAACTGGCCGGGTATGTCGAAGTTATCGAGCACGGCTCGACCGTAGAGACCGGTGCCGCCGACGTAGAGCACCGCGCCGCCAAGAGCCCAGATCAGTTCCGTCGCCTCTCGCGCGGCCGACTGAAACTGCGAGAGCGTGAACTCCTCGCTCGCGTCGACCAAGTCGAGCAGGTGGTAGGGCACCTCGGCTTGTTCTGTGGCGCTGGGCTTCGCCGTGCCGATGTCCATACCCCGGTACACCGTCATCGAATCGACACAAGCGATTTCCACGAAGCCCGGCATCGACAAGGCAACATGGTGGGCAATAGCTGATTTCCCGGAGGCCGTTGGTCCGACCAAGGCCACGGCCATGCCGCCGTGGTTCCTCACTGTGACACCACGGGGATGCGGCGCTTGTGTCTCGGTTCTCGCACGAGCGAGACCAGTTCACCGAGCAGGTGATAGGGCGCCCCGTGGGTGATGTCCACCTCGACGAGAGCACCCGGGCGAATCGTGCGTTCGGTCACCGGAAAGTGGACCAACTTTCCCTGTCGGGTGCGACCAGAGATGGCCTGATCGTTGCGACGTGACGGACCCTCCACGAGTACTTCCTCACGGACACCGACGCGGCCCTCGTGTTTGCGCAACGCTGACCGGTCAAGCACATCCTTAAGGCGGGCGAATCGCTCCGTGACCACCGCATCGTCGACAAATTCGTCGGTCATGGTGGCGGCCCGTGTTCCCTCGCGCGGTGAGAAAATGAAGGTGTAGGCCGAGTCGAAATCGGCCTCGGCGACCACCGCGAGCGTTTCGTCGAACTCGGCGTCAGTCTCCCCCGGAAAGCCCACAATAAGGTCCGTCGTGACGGCGAGATCCGGCAACATCGCCCGAGCACTCGCCAGCCGTTCCATGTAGCGTTCGGCGGTGTAGCCACGACGCATACCGGCCAGCACACGATCGGAACCGGACTGCATCGGCAGGTGCAACTGCGGGCAGACGGCCTTGGTCTCGGCCATCGCGGCAATGGTCTCTTCGCGCAGGTCCTTGGGGTGTGGCGACGTGAAACGCAGTCGCTCAATACCGTCAATAGCACCGAGAGCGCGAAGCAGATCAGCGAAGAGAGGGCGCCGTTTCGTGATGTCGCGGCCGTAGGAGTTGACGTTCTGACCAAGCACGGTGATCTCGGTAACGCCGGAGGCGGCCAACAACTCCGCTTCGCGAATCAGGTCATCGAAGGGCCGCGAGATTTCCTCACCGCGGACCGAGGGAACGATGCAGTAAGCGCAGGTGTTGTCGCACCCCGTCTGAATCGTCATCCAGGCCGCCCACGGCAGTTCACGTACGGCGTACAGGGCGGGCGCCATGTCGATGGCGGCGGCGTGATCGGGGGCGTCCCAGACGTCAACTATCGGTCCCTCTACCGCGGCCCGCCGCAGGAGGGCCGGTGCCTGAGCCAGATTGTGCGTACCAAATACGACGTCCACCCACTCGGCGCGCTCGAGGATGGAGCCCCGATCCTTCTGGGCCATGCAGCCGCCTACGGCTATCTGCATGCCGGGTCGACGTTCTTTCTCGGCTTTGAGGTGACCGAGGGCGCTGTAGAGCTTCAAATCAGCATTTTCTCGAATCGTGCAGGTGTTGAACACGATGACATCGGCGTCAGTATCGGCCTCCGCCGGCACGAGACCATCGGCCATCAAGAGGCCGGCCAGCCGCTCCGAGTCGTGTTCGTTCATCTGGCACCCGAAGGTGCGAATCGCGAAAGTTTTCGGTTGGCTCACCCTCTCAGCCTAATTCGTAGAGGCTTTTGACGCTATCGAAGCGTCGTCACCGTGCTGATCGATCGTGACGCCGACGCCGGCGGCGACCACGCAGAGCAGCCCCACGAGATCCCATCCGACCGCCCGCTGACCCAGCACGAGAAACCCCAGGACGAACGCTATCGCCGGGTCAATGGCCATGAGCACCGCGACACTGGCGGCGTGGAGGCGACGCAGGGCCTGTAGTTCGAGTGCGAAGCCAAGAACAATCGACATGCAAGCCACAAGGATAAGGCGCCCGCCGAGCCAAGGGTGTGCAGACAACGTCGACAGAGAACCCATCGAGAACGGGGTGGTGACCAAGGCGGCGACCGCCATCGAGACCGCCAAACCGCCGAAGCCCGGTGCGGCCACTCCCACTCGCTTGTTGGCGAAAATGTAGCCCGCCCACCCGAGGCCACTACCTAAGCCAAAGAGGACGCCGAGGGTCGTGAGATGGCCACCCGGGTGACCAAGAAACACCACGCCAACGGCCGCCAACCCAGCGAAGGCGAGATGACGCCTCGATCGTTGACCGACCACGGCCACCGTCAGTGGTCCGAGGAACTCGATAGTGACAGCCGCACCCAGCGGAATCCGAGCAATGGACTGAAAGAAACACTGATTCATGAAGGCCACGGCGAAGCCAAGGGCTATCGCACTGCGCCACTGTTCCTTGTGCCACTTATGCAGTGGGGGTCGCGTCAATGCGAGCAGCACGAGTGCACCGAAGAAGAACCGCCAGGCGCTCACCGCGTTCGGCGAAAAGACACGAAAGGCCGGTTCCACGATGGCCGCCGACCACTGAATACTCGTGGCACCCGCCACAATCAACGCGGCACCAACGATGGCGTCGCGCGACCGAGTGCTACTCATCAACAACCACGAGGCCCCGACGGTCGGCGTCGAGAACGTGGACCACGCCGGCCACGCCGTTGTCGGCAAGAAAGGCCGTGGCGGCAGTTGCCACGGCTTGTGCCGTCTGGTCCGTGACGAGGGCCAGCATGGTGGAGCCGGCACCCGACCAGCACGAGCCAGCCGCTCCGGCTTCACGTAACAGCGCCAGTAGTGGACGAGCGAACGGGAGCAGGTCCATTCGGTAGGGCTGATGGAGATAGTCATCCATGGCGGCAGCCACGAAGTCGGTGTGTTTCGCCAGCCCGGCGATGAGCAGGCCCACCGCTCCCACGTTGGCCACGGCGTCGTGATAGGGCACTGACGTTGGCAGCACCCGACGCGCGTCGGCCGTCGCGAGCTCCTGGTCGGGAACGACGGCGACAAATCGCCATGCGGGGTCGAGGACGAGGTCACGAACAACCGCGCCATCCGTGTCATTCGTGGTCGCAATAACCAAACCACCGCGGAGCGAGGCCGCTGCGTTCTCGGCGTGACCGTCAACGATGATGGCTTCACCAAGGGGGTCCCCGCTACCGGCGGCAGCGGCAGCTGCCAACGCCAACGAGGCCGATGATCCGAGTCCGCGACTGAGTGGAATGTCGGAATGAACGTGCATCGCGAAGCGGTCGTGTCCTAGTACCCGCCGCGCCACGACGGCACCGAGATGGTCGGGGCTGTCGAATGCGCCCGCGCCAAAACCAGACGTGGTTATGGAGAAGGCCTCGGCCGGTGTCACGGTCACTTCGAGATAGAGACTCAATGCAACACCGAGGGCGTCGAAGCCCGGACCTAGATTGGCCGACGAGGCCGGAACACGTACGCGCATGGCTTCTAGCGTAGGTCCTGCCACAAGGTGGCGGGGCCAATGGCGTCACGCACCGCGACCACACGAGTATGTGTCTTGTTGCCGCTGCGTACCGTCAACGAGCCAACCGAGGCGCCAGGGCGCAGGGGGCGCGAGAAGTGATCGAGGGCAACCTTGTAGGAGTACGTTGCCGAACCGGAGCCCAGTGGTGCCCACGCTGGACGCAGCTGGAGACCTCGGCGCACCACCAACGCCGTCTCCTTTCCCGCCCACTGCACCCGCCCAATAACCGTGTTGCGATGCACAATCGCCACGATTGAGACGGGGGTGACCGATTGGGTCAGCGCAATGGCCGCCACACCCGCCGGGCCGAGTAAGTCGCCGCCACGTTGATTCAGCACTACCGCGATGACCAATGTCGGACGGCCCTCGTAGGTCATCATCGTTGCCATCACGTCACAGCCACCCGCGGCCTGCGTGCGACCCGACTTAACGCCAATCACGCCGAAGCTCCCGACAAAGGGTGTGTAGGAAGAGACCCGGCCGGCGACGGGTAGCACGACACTGGTGTTATTGACATCGGCGGCGAAGACCGGGTTCGCCATCAGGATTGCGGCGAGGCGGCCCTGGTCGCTGGCCGTCGAAACGTTGGTTGCTCGATACCCCGACACGTCGCTGTAGTGGGTGCCCACCATGCCGAGGGCGGTCGCAACGGCATTCATCTGAGCAATAAAGGCATTCTGGCTCCCCCACGCCAAGTTGGCCAGCATCGCGGCGTAATTTGAGGCCGAGTGCACCAGCAGTCCGCGCAGCAAATCAGCCTCGCAGAGGCGCTCCCCCGCCGCTACCGCCACGGATGACTGGTAACTGCTCTTCATTGATTGAAAGGCGCTTACGTCTGCGGCGTTCACGACAAGGCACGGTCCCGTCTGGCCTAGCTGCAGCGGCAACTTGGCCAGCACCACGTAGGCCGTCATCATCTTGGTCAACGAGGCAATTGGCAAGAGCGCTGACGACGTCGACTGAGTCACGCCGAGCTGCGGGATAACAATGGCCGCTTCGCCCTGCGAGGGCCAATGAGGATGCTGCACGGTGGCGTGCAGTGGCAGAGACCCCACGTTCACCGTCACCGCCGCGGCGGGGTGCAGCAGCGGCAACTGCATTGCCACCAAGGCGCCAACGGCAACAACCGTACCAATGCCCATACCGAGCAAGCGGAGACCGACACCGCGCCAGGCGGCCCGCACACGTCCGAAGAAGGTTGCGGGACGGGCCACGTTAGAACGCTGACGGGTCGTACTCGTCAAGCGTGACGAGTACCTTGCGGGACTTCGAACCATCGCCCGGCGCGACTACGTGTTCCTGTTCGAGCTGATCCATGAGTCGGCCCGCTCGTGCAAAGCCCACCCGCAACTTGCGCTGGAGCATCGAGGTCGAACCCGACTGCGTTCGAATCACGAGGTCACGAGCCTGACGGAGTAACTCGTCGTCATCTTCTTCGGTAGCCCCCGACGAGCCGCCCTCGAGACGAACCGGTACGTCGAGTGCGATAACCGTTTCACGGCGTCCACCCTGCGCCTTCCAGTTCTCCACAACCTTGCGAACTTCGTCTTCCGAGACCCACGGCGACTGCAGGCGTCGAGCGATGTTGCTCGATGCGGTGACGAGCAGCATGTCACCCTTACCAATCAGGCGTTCGGCGCCGGCCTGGTCCAAAATGACGCGTGAGTCGGCGAGCGACGACACGGCAAAGGCCATGCGGGACGGCACGTTGGCCTTGATGACGCCGGTGATGACGTCAACCGACGGGCGCTGCGTCGCGAGAACGAGGTGAATACCAACGGCTCGAGCCATTTGAGCAATCCGCACGACGGACTCTTCAACATCACGGGCGGCGACCATCATGAGGTCGTTGAGCTCGTCCACGACAATCACGATGTAGGGGAAGGTCTCTGGCTCGGGTGACGCCGGTACGTCCGAGGGAAGTCCCGTAGCCCGCTCCACCGCGTCGGCCACTTCTTCCCGGATGCTCGGAATGGGCTTGAGTTCACCGCGAGCAATCATCTGCTGATAACTCGTGATGTCGCGAGCGCCGCTTTCGGCGAGGATGTCGTAGCGACGCGCCATTTCTTTGAC
>DAIPLC010000059.1:0-8101 GCA_036769405.1 Acidimicrobiales bacterium | reverse complement strand
TCGGCTTGATCTGGCTACGCGTTTAGAGGTCGATGGCATCGCTAGCCGCGTTGTGGACGATGCCGCACACTTGGACGGCGCGGGGCCGCTGGTGACCATCATCGCGAACTACACGGCCTTTCAATCATGGATGCGCGAGACCACTCCATGGTGACCATCGCTCTTCTCTATCCCGAACTCCTCGGAACGTACGGGGACGGTGGTAACGCACGGGTGCTGGCGCGACGGGCCAACGCTCGTGGTATCGCCACATCAGTTGTTTCTGTCGGTACCGACGACCCGCTTCCCGATGCTGACATCTACCTGCTGGGTGGCGGCGAAGACGGGCCCCAGCGCTTCGCCTGTGAAGCACTGCGCCGGAGTGACTTCACCGACCGCGTTGCCGCGGGGGCGACCGTGCTGGCTGTCTGTGCTGGTCTCCAGATACTGGGAGAGAGCTTCTGCGTTGAAGGCAACGACGCCTACGCCGGTCTTGGTGTGGTCGATGCCGTCACCGAACGAGGCACGCCTCGGGCAGTGGGAGATCTTCGTGTTTCGGTCAATGGGCGTCCACTGATTGGCTTCGAGAACCACGGAGGGCGAACGACGCTCCGGTCGACGGCGCCACTTGGCGTTGTCGAGTTCGGCGTCGGTAATGACGGGGCCGTTGACGGTTTTCGCCATCGCAACGTCTTTGCCACCTACGCACACGGTCCGGTGCTAGCGATCAATCCTTGGTTTGCCGATGAACTACTTACGACGGCGCTAGGCGTTGCATTGGCGCCCCTGCACTCGGTGGCCGACGAACTCTACGCCGAACGCTGCCGGGTCGTTGCCCCTCGTTAGTACTCGTCGGCCGGATGGGTGCCGTACGTGGCGTCGCCACTGACGGCCCGCCCAAGGTCGGCGACCGCTTCCTCGATACGAATGCCGAAACGACGAATGTTCTCGTCTTCGGCGGCTACGAGCGGCGTGCCAAATGTCACGGAGATTGCTCGCTTGCGGAATTGCGGGGCGAGGGTGAACTTTGGCGCTTTGGCATATTTGGCACCGCGGAGGAAGCCCGCGTCGTGGATGTATGTCGGCACAACGGCACAGTGCGCGCGGTCGGCGAGGTAGGCGGCACCGCCCTTAAATTCCTGAAGATTGCCGTCAGGGCTTCGTCCACCCTCGGGGTACAGCAAGAGATGCCAGCCGTCTTCCACTAGATCTATGGCGAGCTGGGACGAACGACGATTGACCTTGTGTCGGTCAATTGGAATGGCATTGAACATCAGTGTGGTCAAAAAGGCCTTACGAGCATTCATGAAGAAGTTGTCCATGGCCGCCGCCACCACGGTACGTCGACGGACGCTGGGCGGGAATGCCGAAAGAACGATTGGCGTGTCGAGGTGCGTTGTGTGGTTGGCCACGAATATGTAGGGACCACCCGATTCAATGGCATCCGCACCGTAGACCTGCAAATCGCCAATCCGTCGAATCGTTGGCGCAACGAAGCGCCCGATGTAGAGACCTCGAACGAAGCGAGCGACGTAGCCGCGAGCCCACTGTGTTGGAAAGTCGAGACCGAGTTGCACCATGACTTAGCGGCGGTTCGGGCGCTTCGGGGTGTAGCGCTTCGAGGGGGCGGGAGTGGCACGCCCAACCTCAGCGTTCGCGTCCGAAGGCGCCCGCCCATTTGTCCGATCACGGGCGGGGCGCTTCGTGGTGCCACCCCGTTGGAGACGGAATGCACGAATCAGTAGCCACGCGGCGAGTGCCAAGAAGAGGAATCCGGCGGCGCCGGCGATAAGACCGAAGATGAGAGAAATGACGATCAGCATCGCTCGGTTCTTGCGGAAGGTGGCGAAGAGGAGGAGCGCGGCCATGCCGAGCAAACCGTAAAACTCGAAGGTCCAGTAGCCGTGGGTCTGCAAGACCACTCGCTCACAGAGCGAGGCGACGAGGTGGTAGCCCTTCGAGCACAGGTGATGGGCGTTGGGCTTCGCTGTTTGCGTGAATTTCGTTGCCTTGCCGGAGAGGTAGGGCGGCAGGGCGAGACCGGCCGCCACGAAGCCAATGAAGGCGGCAAAGAAGCCAAGGTTTCGCTCGAGGGTGTCGAGACCGAGGACTTGGGTGCGTGATGCCTCCGTTCCCGGCTGGCCTCGGAACATTGATCGGCGCGGTTTTTCGCCTTCGGTGGGGTTGCTGCTCGTATTCGACATGGCAGCAAGGCTACCGCCACGAGGCACACCTTGGTGTCGACAGAGTAGGGTAGAGAACTCGGGGCGCTTAGCTCAGTTGGTTAGAGCGCAGCCTTCACACGGCTGAGGTCGAGGGTTCGAGTCCCCCAGCGCCCACCAGATCCGTGTCGACGCGGTGCTCGTGGCACCGACGTAACGGCGCGGATTGCGAAAGCGAGCCACCGTGGCCAAATTGAGCCACTCGATTCCTGTGACACCGTGGCGTGCGACTTCAACATGGGCCTTTCGCCCTCGTATGGCCCTGCCCCTCGTGGGTGGTTTGGTTTCCTTCGGCATTGGCGAGGGGCTTCTGGTTGCGGCGCACTGGGGGAGTGCTCCATGGACCGTCTTCGCTCAGGGTCTGAGCAAGCAACTTCATCTCTCCATTGGTTTCTCGACTGCCCTCATCTCCTGTGCCGTGCTGCTGGCGTGGATTCCACTGAAAGAAACACCGGGTCTCGGCACGGTGGCCAATCTCGTACTCATCGCATCAGCACTCGACGTCACGGTCGCAGTTGCTGGTACTCATCATTCGTTCGGTGCACGGATTGCGTTCGTGGTGGTCGCGCTGGAGGCGATCGCGTTGGGTTCCGCCCTCTACCTGACGACAGGCCTCGGACCTGGTCCTCGCGATGGTCTGATGACTAGTTTGCACCGTCGCCTCGGCGTCTCCATTGTCTACGTTCGGGCCGGCATTGAAGGCTCCGTTCTCGTAGCTGGCTGGCTGCTCGGTGGCGTTGTGGGCGTCGTGACCGCGATATTTGCTTTGGGCATCGGCTTCGCCATTGGATGGAACCTTAAAATCGTGGAGTTACTCGCCTCAAAGAAAGAGACCAGATGAGCGGACACCTCAGCGAATTCTTCGTAGCGTCGTTTCTGATCATCTTGGTGCCCGGTCCTTCTGTCACCTTCACCATTGCTCGTGCCGTGGCGTGGGGTCGGACAGTTGCGGTGCTCACGGTTCTTGGCAACTCCATTGGCACCTTGCTGCTCGCCACGTTGATTGCCCTCGGTCTTGGACCACTGCTGGCCCACTCGCGGTTGTTCTCGACCGCGCTGCAACTCGCCGGAGGCTGTTATTTGGTGTACCTCGGCACCGAAACCTGGCGTCATCGTGAGTCAGCAGTAGCGGCCATGACCACTCGAGAAGGTACGCGGCCTTCGCGTCTACGAATCGTTCGCCAGGGGTTCGTCGTTGGCGTGTTGAATCCCAAGTCGCTGGTCTTCTTTGCCGCAGTCTTTCCGCACTTCGTCGACCGTTCGGCTGGTCACATCACCGCACAGCTCCTGCTGTTCGGCTTGGTGTTCTCGGTTATGGCCTTTTGCTCAGACGGTACGTGGGGCCTCGTCGCTGGCACGGCCCGAGAGTGGCTGTCTTCGTCCCCTCATCGGCTGGTTCGTTTACGAGTTGTGGCGGCATGTGTGATGTGGGGACTTGGTCTCCTCATCGTCGTAAGCGCAGTGCGCTCGTAGCGAAGTCGGTACGCTGGCAGCAACCTGCGCTCGCTGTGAGCCAGCGCAGCTTGGAGAGTCACCATGAGTATGCACGGAGTAGCGGGCGCTGGTCGCGCCGGAATGAAGTCGTTGACGAAAAATCGCGACGTTCTCGAACATCGGGTTAAGCCCGGCACCCTGAAGCGGATGCTGCAGTTCGCTCGCCCCTACCGCGGATTGCTCGTCATCTTTTTGGTGACAGTGATCATCGATGCGGTGGTTTCCTCGATTGCACCACTCGTACTTCGAGCCATCATCGACAAGGGCATCGCTGGGAAGCGAGAAGGTCTCGTAATTGGTCTCTCAGTCCTGACGGCGGTCCTAGCACTGCTCGACGCTGGCCTATCACTCTTCCAGCGCCGCACCTCCGCGGTAGTGGGGGAGAGCCTTATTTTTGATATGCGGTCAAAAGTCTTCTCACACATCCAGTCGATGCCAATTGCCTTCTTCGCTCGAGCACAAACTGGCGCACTCATTTCTCGACTCAACAATGACGTCATTGGTGCGCAGCAGGCTTTCACTGATGTATTTTCCAACGTGGTTGGCAACGTCATTCTGGTGTTCATCATCCTCGGCACAATGTTCGTGCTGTCATGGCAAATCACCCTCGTCGCTCTCATTCTCCTGCCGGTTTTTTTGCTGCCCGCTCGGACGGTTGGGCGTCGACTTGGCACCCTTTTCAAGGAGGGGTATGAACTTAACGCCGAGATGAACACCGTGATGTCCGAGCGATTCAATGTGGCCGGCGCCATGCTGGTCAAGCTCTTCGGTCGTCCGAACGATGAACGGGCCTACTTTGACAACCGCGCCGGACGTGTCCGCGACATTGGCATCCGTCAGTCGATGTACCAACGGTTCTTCTTCATTGCTCTGTCACTCACCGCGTCGCTCGCGACCGCATTCGCTTACGGGTTTGGTGGGATACAGGTCCTGCACGGCTCACTCATGGTTGGCACCGTGGTCGCCCTGACGGCATACCTGACTCGCCTGTACGGCCCACTGACGCAGTTATCGAACATCAATATTGACTTCATGTCAGCGATGGTTAGCTTCGAACGCCTGTTTGAGGTCCTCGATTTGACGCCCATGATTCAAGAAGCACCGGACGCCGTTGCGATTCCCGAGGGACCGGCCCGTCTGACCTTCGACGCTGTGTCGTTCGATTACCCCGGTGCCGAAGAGGTCTCGCTCGCATCGCTGGAATCGGTGGCGAAGTTAGAGACCGTGGGGCGTACCCAGGTACTCCATGATCTGAGTTTCGATGTCGCGCCCGGGACTATGACGGCCCTCGTTGGGCCCAGTGGCGCTGGTAAGACCACCGTCTCCATGCTGGTGTCGCGCCTCTACGACGCGACCTCCGGTGCCGTACGCATCAATGGCGTCGACGTTCGCATGGTCACCCAAGCGTCGCTCAACGCCACCGTTGGCGTGGTCACCCAGGATGCCCACCTGTTCCACGACACGATTCGCCAGAACCTGCTGTTCGCCAAGCCGGGCGCCACGGAGGATGAGATCCGATTGGCCCTCACGTCGGCGCAGATTGCCGCCTTCGTTGATTCACTGCCACTCGGCCTCGACACCGTGGTTGGCGAGCGAGGCTACCGATTGAGTGGTGGCGAGAAGCAGCGCATGGCGTTGGCGCGCTTGTTGCTCAAGTCACCGCGATTGGTCATCCTCGATGAAGCAACCGCGCACTTGGACAACGAATCAGAGGCGTTGGTGCAAGAAGCGCTTGAACAGACGATGCGCGAACGGACGTCACTGGTTATTGCCCACCGACTTTCGACGATCCGCAGCGCGGATCAGATTCTGGTACTCGAGGCGGGTCGCATTGTCCAGCGCGGAACCCACGAGGAGTTGCTCGCCCTCGGTGGTCTGTACCGTGATTTGTACGAGCGACAGTTCGCCCCGCAGGAGCGTCAGCCCATCGAGTGAGCGCCACCGTCGACGTGAATAATCGACGCCGTGGTACCACGCAGCAGCGGTGACAAAAGGGCCACCGTCGTGTCGGCAACGGCCGACGAGTCGTTGACGTCCCAGCCCAGCGGTGCGCGCTCGGTCCAGGTGTCCTCGAAGACGCTGAAACCAGGAATGGACTTGGCCGCAATGGTACGGACCGGACCGGCCGCCACCATGTTCACGCGGATCTGGTCAGGACCGACTTCACGAGCGATGTAGCGACCGAGTGATTCGAGTCCGGCCTTCATAACGCCCATCCAGTCATACATGGGGTAGGCCCGGGTGCCGTCGAAGTCCAATGCGACGACTGACGCACCACCGGCGGCCTCGGCCTTTTGCAGCAGGGGGCGGAAGGCGCCAACGAGAGCGGCGAGGGAGTACGTCGAGATCTGCATGGCGGTGGACACGTCGCTAAAGGGTGCCGCGAACATGCCGTTGCCCAGACAGAGTGGGGGCGCATAGCCAATGGCGTGCACGAGACCGTCGAGACGGCCGAAACGCTCCTCGACGATGCCGACGGCCGAGGCAATTTGCTCAGGATTCGTCACGTCGAGCTCGATGATTTCGCCGACGTCGCCGTACTTGGCGAGTTTGCGGGCGGTGCGCGCGGTCAACGAGAGACCCCGTCCGGCACCGGAGAGTGCGACAGTGGCGCCTTCTTCGAGCGCTCGCTTCGCGATGCCAAAGGCGATGGAATCATCGGTGAGGACGCCGGTGACCAAAATACGGTGATTAGTGAGTAGTGCCATCTTGTTAGCGTACTAAGAGCAGACTTCACTGAAAGGGACGTTATGACAACACTAGGAATCATTGGGGGCACGGGCCCCGCCGGACAGGGCGTCGCACTTCGCCTCGCCTGCGCAGGCTATGACGTCGTCCTTGGTTCGCGTGACGCGGAGCGTGCCGCCGAAGTTGCCGCCACCCTCGAAGTTCGTGGCACCGGTGTTATTAGCGGAGCCGACAATGCCGGCGCGGCCGAGGCCGACATCGTGGTTATCGCCACTCCCTGGGACTCCGCAGTGGCTACGGTTGCGTCGCTGAAAGCGCAGCTTGAGGGCAAGATCGTTATTTCTATGGTGAACGCGCTGGCCCGTGAAGGTCGCGAATTAGTCGCCCTGTATCCACCGCGGGGTTCGATGGCGGCGCAAATTGCGTTCGCGGCACCCGGGGCCAAGGTGGTCGGAGCATTCCACCACCTGCCGGCAGCCCAGATGGTCAAGCTTGACTCGGGTCTCGATGCCGACGTGGTGATCTTTGGTGATGACGCTCAGGCCCGCGAGGAAGTTTCGACCATCGTGTCGGCCATGCCGGGCCTGACGGCCGTCATTGCCGGTTCAATGTCGCTCGCCAGCGCCGTGGAAGCCTTCACGTCGGTGTGCATTTCGATCAACATCCGACACAAGGCGCACAGCTACGTCAAATTGGCGGGAATGACGCACTAATGCGCCTGTTCGATACCGCCCGCGCCGAGGTTCTGCCGCTTCAGACAGGACCGATTGTCTCGCTGTACTCCTGCGGCATCACGCCGTACGATGCCGCACACCTCGGGCACGCCTTCGTGTATCTGTCCTTCGACGTGGTCCAGCGTCGTCTTCGTGACGCCGGCTTCGAAACGCGCTGTGTGCGCAACGTCACGGATGTCGACGACGATATTCTCCGAAAGGCGCGCAGTCTCGGTGTTAATTATCTTGACCTTGCCGCACGGGAGATGGCCAAGTTCGACCGAGACATGCAACTCATCAATCTGTTACCGGTCTACTCAGAGCCCCGTGCCACCGGAGCTATCCCCGAGATTCTGACGCTCGTCGGGAAACTGTTTGACGCAGGGGCGGCCTACGAGGTCGACGGGTGGGTCTATTTCGAAGCGGCTACCTTCCCGCGCCTCGGGCAGGTCTCCCACGCCGACCGCGCGACCATGCTGCTGCTCGCTGCCGAACACGGAGGAAATCCGGAAGATCCCCGTAAGCGGGATCCCTTGGACTTCGTCCTCTGGCAGCCCTCACTCGATGACGAGCCATCGTGGGATTCGCGCTGGGGAGCCGGTCGACCGGGGTGGCACATCGAGTGCTCGGCCTTGGCGATGCGCGAGCTCGGACCCACGCTCGACATTCATGGTGGAGGCCGCGACTTGGCCTACCCGCACCACGACTGCGAGGCGGCCCAGAGCGAAACCGTCACTGGCCGACCCTTTGTGTCGCACTGGATGCACATCGGCCTCGTTGGTCTCGATGGAATCAAGATGTCGAAATCACTGGGTAACCTGGTCTTCGTATCGGACTTGGTTGAGCAATCAGAACCCGCGGCAGTTCGCCTGGCCCTGCTCGACCAGCACTATCGGCACGACTGGGAATGGCGCTCAGAGTTGCTCTCGAAGGCCCAGTCGAGGCTGGCCACGTGGCGGTCGACTGCACTGAGTGGCCGTCAGGGCAATGTGCTCGACGACGTGC
>DAIPLC010000058.1:0-8188 GCA_036769405.1 Acidimicrobiales bacterium | reverse complement strand
AAACCCCTCGGGCTTCGGCCCGAGGGGTTTTTGCGTTTTAGCCCGCCCAGTTCTCCTCGAGCCCCTCGGCGGTGGGATGAAAAATCGGCAGCGCGCCGAGCGCGTGAACAATGTCGGCGTCCTCTCCCAACGACTCTTTCCAGAGTGCGGCTTCGGTCACGAGGGTGCCAATAGCCACCACGTTGGCACCCACGCTTCGGAGAAGTCGCAATGCGGCTCCGGTCGAGGCGCCCGTTGACACCACGTCGTCCACAATCGCCACCCGCTTACCGGCCACGTCAGCAATCCGTGCTCGGTCAAATAACAGCCGCTGATCGGCGTTGGTGGTGATGGAGCGGACGGGCTCACTGACGGCATCGGCAAGGTGAATCTTGGGCGTTTTGTGCAAGATGACGTACTGGTCAAGTCCCAACGCTCGCGAGACTTCAATAGCCACCGGAATACCCATGGTCGCTACCGTGGCCACGATGTCGACGTCATAGGGTCGCAGGAGTTCCGCCAACTCTTCGCCGGCCTGACGCATAAAACCGACCCCCATGTCAACCGTGATGAGCAGGGCCAAGGTAAGCGAGTCGCTGAGGGCGACGAGTGGCAGATCAACTTCTTGACTACCAATAGCGACGTGATAAGAGGTTCGTTCCACGAGAGTCGAGCATACTTAGGAGATGGATCAACGCTCACCTCTTAGTCGCATTACGGCCACACGCATGCTCGACGTGGCCCTCGCCGAAGCCCGAACCGGACTCGCCGAAGGCGGTATTCCCATTGGTGCGGCGCTCTTCACCCGAGATGGTGAGTTGCTCGGTGTCGGTCACAATCGTCGCGTGCAAGAAGACGATGCCTCCATCCACGCCGAGACCGACGCCTTTCGACGCGCCGGTCGGCGACGTCACTACGGTGACACCGTGATGGTGACGACCTTGTCTCCCTGCTGGTACTGCAGCGGCCTGGTGCGTCAGTTCAATATTGGTGCAGTCGTTATTGGCGAAGCGACGAACTTCGTTGGTGGGCACGACTGGCTCGCCGAGCTTGGTGTTGAGATCATCGTGCTGAACGACCCCTCGTGCACCGAGCTCCTCAGCACCTTCATTCACACGCACCCCGAACTCTGGCACGAGGACATCGGTATTTAGCTCGATGGTGTAGTTCGTCGCCGGCGAGCAACGATGAGTACCGCCGCCCCGACGAGGCTCAGCACCGAGACTCCCAGCCCCAGTGATTGCGTCAGGGGCGGGGTAAAGGTCAGCGTCACCGTGGTGGACGACGGCCAGACCATCATCTCGTTGGGCTCCGCTCGGTAGAGACGGCCTCCGCTAACGTGCCACAGCGGCGAATAACTCTCACGGACAATGACCGGCTCCCCCACGTGGCTGACCTGAAAGGCAATGCGCTGGTCCGTTATCGCCACATCGCTGACGGTATTCGTTGGCCCGTCGTAGGGCTGGGTCAGGCCCTCGACTGGCGTCGGGGCCGATGGCGTGCGCCCCACCGCGTCGAGATACCGCGTCATCGACTGGGCGTAGGGCTTGGTGGGAAGCGTCGACGACGGAACGAGTGTCGTTACTCCCACGACGGGGTCCGCACCCGCGATCTCGTAGACCCAAAACGTGTTCGCCGTCGAGGTCGCGTTGAGTGCTTCGACGGGCGTGGCCTGCGAGGGCGAGGTGACGGTCGCCACGAGGTGGGCGCCATGAATCCTAGAGAAGGCCGACTTTAGAAGTGGGGTGGTCACCACGAAGTAGCGAACGCCCAAGACCCGCAGTTGATTGATTCCCGCTTGGGGGCTCTCGGGAGACGGGGACGGCTGCCACGAAATCACCGGGAAGTAGACCGAGGGTGACAGATTTTCGAGGGCGTACTCAATCGCGATGGACGACGGTGTGGCGTTCACGTACAGACCACTGGGTGAGGTGTCATGACCCTTCGTCCATAGTGGGAGGAGGTTCGGCCACGACCAGTCGCCGAATTGCGACGCGTAATTCGCGGGCGTCTCGACCATGACCCGTCCCGCCGGCAAGGTCTCCAGGGTGGCGGTGAGTGCACGCAGTGACGCGGCACCCTTGTACGCCTCGATGCCGGCGAAGGTCCGCTGATCGACGGACGTTGCCGTCTCACGATTGCCAGCAATCGACAACGGCGCCACAATCGAGACCAGCACCACGAGGCTCACCCCGACCACGTTCGCCACTCGCCCGTGCACTCGTGCGCCGATGAGCGCCCACACTTCATCGAAGAGATAGGCGCAACCGACAATGGCCAACCAGAAAACAATCGGGTAGACGCGACCGGCGGTAAAGACTTTGAGGGGCAACAACAGCGATGGCGTTAGTACCAAGACGGCGATGACGAGGGCCGTGGCGCCGTAGTGACGACGCCAGAGAGCTAGACCCAGCCCAACGACGCCGAGGATGATGACGTAACCCGACTGCGAATTCAGTAAAAAGGCCCCCACGCTGCTGTAGGTGGGATTGACGTCGCCCAACGTCTGACTCGAGACACTCACCGCGGGCATCCACCACCACGCACTCACGGCGACGCCGAAGGCCACCGCGAGGAGGCCACGCTGAGCGATAGGGCGACGTCGCCACAACGTGGCCACAAAACACAGCGCCACGATGGCTACACCGAGGGCACCCTGGACGTGCGAGAGCACGGTCGCCGCGAACCACAGACCGGCAACCCACCAGCGACCTTCGTCGCGCGTTATCGCCGCCCATTCGCCGAGGAAGCAAAGTCCGCACCCGATGGCCAGCGCCATAGAGAACTCGCCACGCATCGTGTCAAAGAGTGACCCACCAATCGTGATGGGGTGGTTGCTCAACAGGGCGAGTGGCGAAGCCGCGATAGCGAGTGCTTGCACTCGTCGTGACGCGCCCAGCCCCTTGCAGAACTGTCCAACACCGAAGGGCAGGCTCACCAGCGCCATCACCACCATCAACTTCATGGCGAGCGCCAGCGGGAGCACTATCGAGAAGAACGCGACGATGAGGGCCGGCAGTGGAAAGTAGGTGTAACCGAAGAGGTAGCCATTGTTGATTTGGCTATTCCAACCGAGCGCATGACCGTGCCAAAGGGCGTCACGGAAGGCGGCTAACCACCACGTATGACCAGTGAAGTCGATGGTGTAGGGAAGATGGCCGTTGAAGAGTGCCGCGGGGCCGCCCACGGCGTACAGGATGAGGAGCGTCACCAGCCCCAGACAGAGTTGAGGGACCCAGACCGCGACATCAGGTTGGTTCGTCGTACGAGCTGGTGTGGTCATCGGTCACCCAAGAGTTAGTCGACTACTGCGTTGTCGCCAACGTTAGCGAACGGGTGCCCCGAAGAGGCGGTCACCGGCGTCACCGAGACCCGGGGTGATGTAGCCGACGTCGGTAAGCTCAGCGTCGAGCGCCGCAGCCACAATCTGGACGTCAGGGTGTGCCGCCCGCACGACATCAACACCCGGTTGCGCGGCAATGAGACAGAGGGCCGTAATAGTCCCGGCGTTGCGAGAGCGGAGCATGTCGAGCACCTGGACCAGCGAGCCACCAGTGGCCAGCATGGGATCGCACAACACGACGGGAGCACCTTCGAGATCCTTCGGTAGTCCGTCAAGGTAGAGATCGGCCTTCAGGGTCTCTTCATTGCGTCGAAGTCCCACCAGACACACCCGGTGAACCGGGAGTACTTCTTGAACGGCTGGAGTCATACCGAGTCCGGCGCGCAGAATCGGCACAATGATGAACTGGGTGTCGATCCGCACGGCCGGGGCGCCCTTGACCACAGGGGTGTCTACCGTGGTCGCCGTCGGCTCGATGTTCCGGAACGCTTCGTAGGTAACAAAGCGAGAAATCTCACCGGCCAATCGCAAAAAGTCTGCGTTCGAGGTCGTGGCGTCGCGCAACTGGCGCACCTTGTCCGCCACGACGGGATGATCGACAATCAGAGGGTTTTGCATACCTACGACACTAGGCGTCGAGCATGCGCACCGCGGGTACGACTACGCCGGCTTTCACTGCAGAAGTGGTGGGGATTCTTCACGAACTTGTTGCAAAAGTTAATGGTTTGTCGGACGTCGGTACCGTACGATAAAAGATGAAAGTAACGGCGCTTTCGTAAAGAGAAAAGGCTGGTGACAACGTGGTCACACGTCGCGAGGACGTTCCTCCAACCGTATTTAATCCCTGGGCTCACGTAGCCACCCTCATCGAAGAAGCGGGCCACCTGCTCGGACTTGACGAGGGAATGATCAAGCGCATCATCACCCCCGAACGAATCGTCGAGGTCGCCATTCCCGTGCGCCTCGATGACGATTCGGTCACGATGTTCACCGGATGGCGCATTCAGCACGACACCTCTCGAGGGCCGGGCAAGGGCGGCATTCGCTTTCACCAGAGTGTCAACGTGGACGAAATCGCCGCCTTGTCGGCCGATATGTCAATCAAGTGTGCCGTCGTCAACATCCCCTACGGCGGCGCCAAGGGTGGCGTCAAGGTAGATCCCACGACGTTGAGCCGAGCCGAGCTCGAGCGACTCACCCGTCGCTACGCCTTCGCCATTGCTCCCATGATCGGCCCCGACACCGACATCCCCGCTCCGGACATCAACACCGACGCGCAGGTCATGAGTTGGATCATGGACACCGTGTCGATGCTCAAGGGTCACGCCATGATGGGCGTGGTTACCGGTAAGCCGCTGGCCATCGGCGGCACGATGGGCCACGCCGGTGCGACCTCCCTTGGCGTCACCATCTGCACGGTCGGCATTTTGAAGCGCATGGGGCGTCCCGTTGAAGGTCAGCGCGTCGCCATTCAGGGCTACGGCAAGGTCGGTGCCCCACTCGTGCAAATGCTCACTGACCGCGGCATGAAGGTCGTAGCGGTCGCCGACGTGAACGGCGCTATACACAACCCCGACGGATTCGACCCTAAAGCGCTCGCTGCCTTCGTGAAGGAGCACGGTACGCTCCTTGGCTTTCCTGGTGCGGTCGAAATTCCCTCGGACCAACTATTTTCCGTACCGTGCGACATCGCCATTCCCGCCGCCCTCGGTGGCGTGATCAACGCCGAAGTTGCAGCCACCATGGCTGCCTCGATTGTCGTCGAGGCTGCCAATGGACCGACCACGGCCGAAGGTGCGGCAGTGTTGCGTCAACGCAACATTCCGGTGGTACCAGACGTCCTGGCCAACGCCGGCGGTGTCGTGGCGTCGTATTTCGAATGGGCCCAGGACCTTCAGGGCTACATGTGGGAACGCGACGTCTTTACGCGACGACTCGAAACCACCATGCACGAGGCCTTCGACCACGTCTGGCAGCGCCACCTCGATCTCGGTGTCACGCTCCGTGAAACGGCTATTGCCGTGGGTGTCGAGCGCATCGCCGAGGCTACCGAGCTCCGTGGTCTCTTTCCGTGATGTCGTTGGCTGTGGTTACGTCCGTGTGAGAGCATGAGAACGTGACCGCTGAGCCCAGCCGTGAGGAACTTCTCGAAGTAATCGCCCGACTGCGGGCCGATGTTGAACGACTGCAAGAGGAAATCCGACGCATCCGTCGCGACCATCACGAGACGCCTCCGCACTACCGCTAACGCACCATGTGAAGAGTTTGTTTCGCCTGGTTGGTACCGTCTTGAAGTTTTGTAACCTAAGAACGTGACTACTCAGCCGACGGTGCCCCCCACGAACGACGACCGTACTGAAATGCACGCTGATTTGGCCGCTCTTCAGGCCTTATTAGACGACACCCTCCGGCGCCAGACCAGCGACGATTTCGTGGCACTCATCGACAAAGTGCGCTCCGCTACCGACGTAACGTCGGCCGGCACCGTCGTCCAGCATCTCGATACTCACACGGCGTCGCAGTTGGTACGGGCTTTCTCGATGTACTTCCACCTTGCGAATGTCACCGAGCAAACGCACCAGGCTCGGCGTAGTCGAGCGCGACGCGCCAACGATGATGGCCCTCTGGCGCGAGTCGCCCACCTGACTCGCCAAGGGCTCGACGACGGCACCGTGACGCCCGAGGAAGTGGCGACCACACTGGCCTCAATGGACGTGCGCCCCGTCTTTACTGCTCACCCCACCGAAGCCGCTCGACGGAGCGTGCTACTCAAATTGCGTGGGCTCTCCACCTTGCTCGATGAATCGCACGGCACCGTTTCCGGCCTCCAGGCCCCCGTGCGTCACCGCCGCGCCGCCGAATTACTCGACACGCTTTGGCAGACCGATGAACTACGACTCGATCGCCCCGAAGTGCTCGACGAGGCACGCAATGCCCTCTCCTACGTCGACAATCTGATGCGTTCCATCGTCCCTGACGTGTTGGAGCAGTTCGCGAGTGTCGTCGGTCAGTTGGGTGTCGAGCACGCACCAAACGACCGACCCTTGACCTTTGGTTCGTGGATTGGTGGCGACCGTGATGGCAACCCCTTCGTTACCCCCGACGTCACCACCGCCGTGGTGGACCTCGCCCTCTCCGTCTCGGTCCGAGCCCTGCGCGCCATGCTGGGTCGCTTGATCGATGAGATTTCTGTCTCCATGCAACACGTGGGTATCTCTGATGCGCTGCGCAACTCACTCGACCAAGATCTCGAGCGACTTACGCTCGACCCACGCACCTTGCGGGTAAATGCCGAAGAGCCCTATCGCCTCAAGTTGACCTGCATTCGCGTCAAGCTCGAAGCAACCCAGCGTCGCATGGAGCAGCGCACCCGTCACCGCGAGGGCTTCGACTACGCCTCGTCCGAAGAACTTCTTGATGACCTCATGGTCATTCACGACTCACTGGAAGCCAATGGTTCGGCATTACTGGCGAGGGGCACCCTCGAGCGCAGTATCGCCACGGTGGCCGCTTTCGGACTCACGCTGACGACGCTCGACGTTCGTGAGCACGCCGGCAAGCACCACGATGCCTTGGCTGGGTTGTTCGACCGACTGGGCGAGCTTGATACGCCCTACGCCGAACTTACGTCGGCCGAGCGAGTCGAATGCTTGGCGCACGAGCTGCTGTCACGACGGCCACTCTTCTCGGGGCCAGCGCCACTCACCGACTTCCCACTCCGGACTCTCAACACCTTCGTCGCTATCCGTGAGGTCATCAGTCACTTCGGTGACAGCGCCATTGAGACCTACATCATTTCGATGACCAAGGGCGTCGATGACGTCCTCGCCGCTGTCGTTCTGGCCCGTGAAGCAGGATTGGTGGACCTGGCCAGTGGCGTGGCGAAAATTGGCTTCGCGCCACTCTTTGAAACCCTCGACGAACTCGAGCACGCGGGCGAACTCTTCGACGGCCTTTTGTCCATCCCCGCCTACAGGTCGTTGGTTCACCTGCGTGGTGACGTCCAGGAGATCATGCTGGGCTACTCCGACTCGAACAAGGACGCCGGGATTGCCGCGTCCCAGTGGGCAATTCACCGCGCCGAACGGCAGCTCCGCGACGCTGCCGTTCGTCACGGCGTGACGTTACGACTCTTCCATGGCCGAGGCGGCAGCGTTGGTCGTGGTGGTGGTTCGGCCCACGACGCGATCCTCGCCCAGCCCTACGGTGTCTTGAAGGGTTCCATCAAGCTCACCGAGCAGGGCGAAGTCATCTCCGACAAGTACCTCCTCCCGAGTCTCGCTCGCGATCACCTCGAGCACCTCCTCGCCGCCGTGTGGGAAGCCTCCCTCTTTCACGCCAAGCCCTGGGTCAACCCCGAACAGCTGGAGCGCTGGAACGACACCATGGATACGGTGGCCAGTGCTTCGCTCATCGCCTACCGGGGCCTGGTCTCTGACCCCAAGTTGCCCGCCTACTTCACCCAGTCAACGCCCGTCACGGAACTGGCGAGCTTGCACATGGGATCTCGCCCCGCCAAGCGCGTCACCGGTGATGACTCCCTCGACACCCTTCGCGCTATCCCGTGGGTCTTCGGATGGACGCAATCGCGACAGATTGTCCCCGGGTGGTTCGGCGTCGGCACCGGACTGCGAGCGGCGCGCGAGGCTGGGCATGGTGAGGACCTTCGCGGGATGGTGCGCGAGTTGACATTCTTCTCGACCTTCCTCAACAATGTGGAAACGGCCCTCGTCAAGACGGACCTCACAATTGCTGGTGAATACGTTCGTCGACTGGTCGATCCGTCACTTCACTACCTCTTCGCCACCATCTAGGCAGAGTACGCCCGCACGGTCGAAGAAGTGCTCTGGGTCACCCAGCAAACGA
>DAIPLC010000057.1:0-8195 GCA_036769405.1 Acidimicrobiales bacterium | reverse complement strand
GGCTGCAGGGTGGCAGCGGCCACGCCCGTGACGGCGCAGAGCTGGCTGTCGAGCGCAACCATAAGTTCCAACCAGCCCTGACAGAGGGCGGCGGGAACACCGGGGTGAACTGAGTTCCAGCCCGGGTCGTTCGCGACGGCGTCACAGAACTTCGGGTTGTACTTCATAGTGCACGATCCGAGCGGGTACGCCCCGAGGTCCACACTGAACTGACGGTGCGTCAGTCGCGTGAAGTGGCCGACGAGGTCACGCTCGTTCACTTCGGCGAGCGCCACCGGCGCGGCACGAAGGTGCTCGGCGGGAACGAGGTCCTTCAGTGGGGTGGCCGCCACGTTGGTGGTGCGCAACTGAAAGGCGTGGCGTCCAGGTACGGACAGTTCAAAAATTGTCGGCTCAACTTCGTGTCCCATCAAGGGAATTGAAGCGGCGCGTCCACCGGGGTACGAAGTCATGCCAGCACCTTTCGAAGGCTCGATGTGAAGTGATCAATGTCTGCCTGCGTGCGACGCTCGGTCACCGCAACCAGAAGAATGTTGTCGGTATCGCCCTCGACCGAAGGGTCTCGAGGTCCCGCGAGCGACGTCAGCGAGAGACCACCCAAGATACCCTCATCCACCAGCGCGGTGAGGACCTCGGCGGCCGACTTGGGCAGACGAAGTGCGAATTCACGGAAGAACGGGGCCGTTGAAACGGCCGTCACACCAGGAATGGCGGTGAGGGCATCAAACAACACGTGTGCGCCCTGCGCACAGCGAGTGGCCACCTCCGCCAGTCCCTGCGTGCCGAGGTAGCCCAATTGAATAGCGGCCGTCACGGCCATCAAGGTCTGGTTGGAGCAGATGTTCGACGTGGCCTTCTCGCGACGAATGTCCTGCTCTCGTGCGCGCAATGTCGTTACGAAGGCGCGGCGCCCGTTGGAGTCCAGCGTCTCACCAACGATGCGACCGGGCAATCGGCGAATCTGTTCGGTCGTGCAGGCGAAGAGGCCGAGGAAGGGCCCACCGAATGACAGGGCGGTGCCGAAGGGTTGGCCTTCGCCCACGTACACGTCAGCGCCCCAGTCGGCGGCCGACTTGAGGACGCTCGCGGCCACGGGGTCACCGTCAACCACGAAGAGCGCGTCGTTGGCCACTGCCATAGCCTTGGCTTCGGTCAAGTCCTCGAGCACACCCAAGTAGTTGGGGTAGGCCGCCACTACGGCGGCCGCGTCGGTCACGTCAACGCTGGCCCAGTCGGTCACACCATCGCGAAGGGGCACGATGACAATCTGGTGGCCGGTGCCGAAGGCCATCGTTTCAACGACCTGACGGCGGTGGGGGTGGACGCCGGCCGACAGGTACATCGTGTGCCGCCCAGTGGCGCCACCGGCCATGTTGACTGCTTCAACCAGCGCTGTTGCGCCGTCGTAAATTGAAGCATTGGCGATCGGTAGACCCGACAAACGAGACACCATGGTCTGGTACTCGAAAACGGCCTGCAAAATGCCCTGCGCAACTTCGGGCTGGTACGGCGTATAGGCGGTCACGAACTCCGAGCGCGAGCCCAGCGCTTTCACGACCGGTGGAATCTCGTGGTCGTAGGCACCGCCACCGGCGAAGCAGGTGAGGTTCGCCAACTGGCCCTTGTTCTTCTTGGTCATCTCGGCGAAAACGGCGGCCACGTCCGGCTCCGACAGTCCAGGAGCCATGTCGAGGCCGGCGCTCAGACGGACCGATGCAGGAATGTGGGCGAAGAGTTGATCGAGGGAGTCGAGTCCGAGGAACTCGAGCATCGCCGCTACTTCCTCTGGCGTGTGGGGAATGTAATCAGCCACGTCACTGGGCCTTTCGTACGAAGGGCAGCGCGTGAACGACCGCCGGGATTTCTCGACCACGCAACGCTACTGTCACCAGGGTTCCAACTGGTACATCTCGGTGCAACAGGCCCGTACCAATGCCTCGCTCGAGGACGGGCGAGTAGTTACCCGAGCACAGTACGCCCACCGACTCACCGTCGATCAGCACTTCCCCGCCGTCGCGCAGCGGTTGGCGACCTTCGGCCACTACGCCGGTGAGGAAACGAGCAACGCCGCGCTCCTGCTCCGCGAGTACGGCGTCGCGCCCACGGAACGTTGGCTTCTTCCAACCCAGCACCCAGCCCAGACGGGCCTCGAGGGTGGTGGAGGAATCGCTCAGCTCGTGGCCGTAGAGCGGAAGGCCGGCTTCGAGACGCAGCGTGTCACGCGCGCCAAGGCCAGCGGGGGTGATGCCGGCGACCACCAAAGCCGTCAGCAGGGCTTCGGCCTGCTCGTTGGCGACCGCAATTTCCAGTCCGTCTTCGCCGGTGTAGCCGGTACCGGCCACGCGGATTTCGACGCCGTGGTAGTCGAAGCGCACCACGCCAAATCGCGGTACCGACGCGAACCGCTCGTCAATTGTGGCGACTTTGGCCCGCGCGTTCGGTCCCTGCACGGCGAGCACGCAGCGCGTGTCAGTGACGTCAACCCCCGGAAGAGCGGCCGTTACTCCGGACGTATTTGAGGCGTTGGGCATAACGTCAAATTCGTTCTCCCCCACCCACCAGACGATGATGTCGTCTACGACGAACCCCTCGTCGTTGAGCAGATGGGTGTACTGCGCGCGACCGGGCGCAATTTTGGTGAGGTCATTGGTCAGCGTGGACTGCAGGTGGTCGAACATGTCGGGACCATCGCAGCGCACCGTGCCGAGGTGTGAGACGTCGAACACGACGGCGTCATTGCGGCACGCGAGGTGTTCGGCAACGGTACCCGTCGCGTACTGGAGTGGCATCTCCCAGCCACCAAAGGGAACAATCTTGGCGCCAAGGGCGACATGGGCGTCAAAAAGGAACGGGCGACGATCAGGCATGCTTGCCACTTTATGCGCCCCGACCACGAGGCCCAGACATTCCCCCTACTGAGGAAATTACGCCGAGACGACGAAGCGCTCTTGGTCGATAGTGGTCGCCAATTCGTTAACCACACTCGCCATCGGCACCACGTTGAACACTCCTTGGCCACCACGCAGCAAGTCGACGAGACCGTCGTGATCGGCCAGCACTGAGCCAGCCTCACCAATAACGAGTGACGCTGCGCTCAAGTCGACGGAGAGATTGTTCCGGAGGCACTCAACGGCCTGGCGGGCCCGCGTCAAGGAGACACCCGAGTCCAGTAGGGACTTAATGACCTTGACTTCGAGCACGTCGCGGTAGGCGTAGGTCCGCTTGGAACCACTGCCCGTCGCGGGGGTGATTGACGGCGTCACTAGGTCGGTGCGAGCCCAGTAATCGAGCTGACGGTACGTCACCCCGGTGAGGCGACACACCTTTGGTCCACTGAAACCTTCAACGCGCGCCATGGACGCCCCTTCTACCACATTCGACACCTCGCCACGGAAGCGAGAACCACACGATTGTAGTTAGGCCAATGGCGATTCGGCAAATAAATCTGGGCGGCCCAGCGACGGTGACGAAGCTTCGGCCGTGAGTCGTGGTGGAATGCGCCCCGCCCGTCGGGCGGCGTACCCCGCCGCTACGGCGTCGCGGAATGCCTCGGCCATAAGTACCGGATCGAGGGCCCGATTGATCGCCGATGCCGCCAGCACGCCGTCGCACCCCAACTCCATGGCGAGGGCGACGTCCGACGCCGTCCCGAGGCCAGCATCGAGCAAGACGGGGGCGCTGAGTCGGTCACAAATGGTGGCGATGGCGTGGGGGTTTCGAATGCCCAATCCCGAGCCAATGGGCGAACCCAGGGGCATAACGGCCACGCAGCCCAGCTGCTCGAGACGTTGCGCCACGATTAAATCGTCCGAGGTGTAGGCCCAGACTTCAAACCCGCGTTCGACGAGCGTGGCGGCCGCCTGCAGGGTCTCAACCGTGTCGGGCAGCAACGTGGCATCGTCACCAATGACTTCGAGCTTGATGGCGTTGGTGTCAAAGGCCTCACGAGCGAGTTCCGCCACCAATACAGCCTCGTCGGCGCTGTAGCAACCGGCCGTATTGGGCAAAAGCGCCATGTTGTGTGTTTCGAGGAGCTCGTAGAGCGAACCGTGGGCGCTCGGTTCGACCCGCCGGAGTGCGACGGTCGCGATTGTCGACCTTGAGGCCGCAATAGTCGACCCCAGGACGTCAAACGTGCGAAAGCCGCCCGTCCCGAGAATGAGACGTGAGGACGAGGACAGTGAGCCCACACGGAAGAGATCAGTCACGCTTCAAGCGTAGCCAGCGGCTACTCGCTCGTCGGTCGCTAACGTGACAGGGTGACACCCACCACCGCACTCACTATCGCTGGTTCTGACTCCGGTGGCGGCGCCGGAATTCAGGCTGATCTGCGGACATTCAGCGCCCATGGCGTCCATGGCACCTCCGCCATCACCGCGGTAACGGCACAGAACACCACGGGTGTGCGGCACATTGAAACAATGTCAACCACGTCACTGCTCAGCCAAATCGAAGCCGTTCTCGACGACTTCTCCGTGGCGGCCGTCAAGACCGGCATGCTGGCCACCCCTGAACTCGTCGAACTCGTGGCGAGTGTCGCCGCTCGTGGGCTACTCCCCCAACTCGTTGTCGATCCCGTCCTCATCTCGACGTCCGATCACGCCTTGTTGGCCGAAGGGGGCGTTGCGGCCTACCAGCGAGCCTTATTGCCGCACGCACTACTCACCACGCCCAACCTCAAGGAGGCCGCCGTACTCGCCGGCGTCGAGGCCAACGACGTCACCACTGTTGATGATCTCATTTCACTCGGACGACTCCTGCTGCCCTTTGGCGTTCGCCACGTCCTCGTCAAAGGTGGCCACCTCGGCGGCGAGTCCTCCCCCGATGTGCTGGTCAGTACCAATGACGTGACCATCTTCGAGGGGGCTCGCGTCTCCACGACCAACACCCACGGCACGGGCTGCACGCTGTCGGCCGCCATCGCGGCTCAATTGGCCGCGGGCAACACGCTGACCGACGCCTGCCGTTCGGCGAAGGCCTACGTAACGCGGGCCCTGCAGACGGCGAGTGACTGGCAACTGGGGCGGGGCTCGGGACCATTGGACCACTTAGGCTGGGGCGCATGAGCTCCCCCAAGCCACCACTCACGACCACCACGAGTATTTGGCCCGCCGCCTCGGTCTTATTGGTGGCCATCGGTATGTTGAGCATTTTCATGGTGTTGAACGTCGTGACCAGTACCCCCGTAGCCCCCACGACGACGCTTCCGATCATTGTTGGTGGCCTGCCGGTCCAAGCGGGACTGCAGAGTGGGGCAACGTTGCTCGCCCACTGCAACCAAGACGGCACCCCACCGAGCAATGTCCTGAACGGCTTCATCGTCCCGCAAGGGACACGTCCCGACGGCCCCTTTCGCATTGTGAACGCCGGCGCTGGTGAGTTTGACTGTCGTCAGCCCTTCATGAGCACCACTTCCTCCGCCAAGTTGCTCGGTTTTTACGCCTCACAACTCGAAGCCCGGGGCTGGACCGAATTCTCCTCTGGGGCTACCAATGGCATGCCCCAGCTCCTCTTCCAGAAGGCCGGGAGCGACACGTTCTACTACGTCTTAGGTGTCACGGTAACCGTGCGCAGTGCGCACGACACCCAGTGGACCTTCCGGATTTACCAGAACTCCAACACGATTTAGGACGCGGTAGCCGACTCCTTGGTTACGTGCGACCAGAGCCAGAAGTTCATCGGGTAGATCACGTACCCGGAGCGGGTCGCCGAAGCGGTGAGAATCACCACCGATGTGCCGAGGGCCAGAATCGCCAGCATGCGCGACAGGCTGAGTGGCCAGTGGCCACGAAGATACTTCGCCAGGAAGTAGCCACCTACTACCAAGGTAAGCGGGGTCAACACGTGACCCAGTGGCGCCCAGAGCACCGTCAGTAGATGGCCGGGAAGTGGACTCGCCGCTGGCGACACGACGTGGGTCAAGCCGAGTGGGAACTCGACGACGTTGGAGAGGAAAGTGGCCGGATTGAGCACCACGTAGGGCACGACGGTGCTGGTCACAATGGCCATCGCCCACAGCGCTACCGTGCGCCATCTGGCTCGCCCCTCATCATCACGGGCCACGAGCATGGCCCCGAGCAGCATGGGCCACGCCGTGAGTTTGATGGCCGTCGTCAGTCCCAGTGTTATTGCCGCGGCGTGAACACGCCGACGGGAGAGGAACGCCACACCGAGCAACATCAGCCCGAGCAGCGGCATGTCGTCGCCACCCGTCGCGAGGAACATGGCCCCACTGGGCAGCGCAATCATGATCTGGGTGAGGCGCAGTGCGTGACGACCCGAGGGGCGCAGGAGCAGGAGTGCCCCGGCGAGACACCCGGCCGTGACCAGGGTCATGATGACGCGGGCGTCGGTCAGACTCGTACGGTGGCTCGTAACGGCGGCGGGGGCGCCAAACACGCTCATGAGCGGGAAGTACGGGTAGTAGGACTCGTAGGCCGGTACGTTGGCGACTTCGTGCTGGAGTCGTCCGTGCAACCAAATCGCCTGGTACGGATCGTGGCCGTCGTAGAGCAGGTTCGCGGCCCGCTCGATCACCATGACCTCGGGCTGGGCGTAATTGCCAGCCGGCGTGGCCTGTCGCCACTGGGCCATCAAAGCCAGCGGCACCACCACCGCCCCGAGGACCGCGAGGGCGCAGAGGGCGATGCGCACGCGCAACACTGAACGCCACGACAGGCGCGACGCCCCATACGCCAGTAGGGCCACGAGCAGGTAGGGGGTGGCGCTGAGTGCGCCCCACCAAGACTGCGCCACGGTCGCCGAGACGAGGTAGGTACCGAGTGCGAAGGCGCTGGCGAGCCCGTACAGCACGGCGTCACCGACCAAGTCACCTCGGCGCTGCCACCACTGCCACAGTGCGGCGTGGTGCGTTCTCGTCGAATCGACAAGTGTCGCAATACTCACGATTCACGAGCCCGACGAAGTGGCATATGCGTCTCCACCGGTAGGTCGACTGTTAGGAATCGTCGAATCGTTCGAGCGCACTCCTTGGTGCGCTCCTTGAGCAGTGAGTGCGAGGTCCCCGGAACGATGCACAGCTGGGCGCCGGGAATCGACTCGTACAAACTGGCAGTATGGGCCAACGTGGCGACGTCGTCGTCCCCCGCCATAACGAGGGTCGGCACCGCCACTCGGGCCAGATCGTCGGTCGTCAGGGTCGGCCCCGTTGCCTGCATGGCCTCGGTCTTTCGAAACACGAGGTGGGCGCGGGAACTCCCGTCAGGTGACGTGGCCGCGTAGCGCTCCACCCACGCCTGGAAGACCGGCGAGTTCTCCTCGAGAGGCGGCATGGGCAGCAGACCGTCGAAGTGGTAGTTCGCGCCAATGAGGACGAGCCGCTTGACGAGATCGGGTCGCTGCAGCGCCGCAATCAGCGCGGCGTTCGCCCCATCGCTGTGGCCCACGAGGTGACACGGCCGACCCAGCAAGGTCACGAAGGCGATGATCTCGTCGGCCATGGCCTCGTAGGAGAAGGGGGCGTCGGAGTCGGCCGTGCGACCGTGACCTCGCCGGTCAAAGGCGCCAACATTGAAGTGTCGCTTCAGTCGTGGCCCGATTGAGTGGAGCAACGACGAGGAGGATGTCATGCCACCGTGCAGCAGAATGACCGGCGTGGCGCCCTTCTTCGGCAGTAGTGCCCACGTGGGGTGTCCCAGAAGAGCAATAGTCGCCACATCGATAGCCTAAACCGAAGTGGGGCGAAAAAAAACCACCGTGGTCCACTTCGGCCACCCCCCCAGGGGCCGACGCGCACCACGGTGGCGAACTGCTATCTAGGACAGTAGCACTCCAAACGGACACCTTGCGTTAATCTTCAACCGCCCGTCGACGGCCCCGGATCCGGGTAAAGGGCACTCACTGTGACCGCGGAGCACACCGAGGCGGGGTACTGCAACGACAAGGGTGAGGAGGACCCACCCGACGACAGTTGCACGTTGATGGTGCCGACTGAATAGCACAGCGTCGAGGCGTGATCGCTAAAGGTGTAGTCGAAGCGCAGGGCCGTTCCTTCGCCAATCAGCAGTCGTTGGGGGGCGGCGTTCGCGGCACTCGTGCCAAATGTCGCCCCTCCAGCAGGTGCGTCAATGGTCTTCGAGGACGCCACCGCACCCGACGTGTCCTGCAGCGTCAACAGAGGGTAGCCGTCTACCAGGGAGGTGCCCGAGGTGAACTTGGTGAGGGTCGCCGAGTCG
>DAIPLC010000176.1:0-1950 GCA_036769405.1 Acidimicrobiales bacterium | reverse complement strand
GTTCGATTCCCAGCATCTCCACTAGATGTGAGTGGGCCTCCTCTAGGCCGACGCCCACTCACGCGCGAGCACGGCGTAGACCACTTCGTCGGTCCACTCGCCCTTGACGAACTCATTCTCTACGTAGTGGGCCTCTCGTCGAAAGCCGAGACGCTCGGCCAAAGCTGCCGACCGTTCATTGCGGGCGTCGAGTCGCGCAATAACGCGACGGGCATCGAGTGTGTCAAAGCACAGTTGCACGGTCGACCGCGTGGCCTGCGTCGCGAATCCCCTTCCACCGCATTCGGGAAGAAAAACGTACCCCACCTCGCAGGTGCGATGGACCGCGTCGCTCACACCGAAGCCCACCTCACCCAAAAACTGCGCTCCACGCACCACCGCGAGATTTGCCCACTCCCCTTCGGCGGGCAGTCCCGTCCAAAGGCGCTTCTCAAAGTGAGTGCGCAGTTCTTCGCCCTCGAGAACATCCTCGTAGAGATAACGAACAACATCGGGTTGGCCAAATAGACGGGCGTGATCCGCGAAATCCGACTCAACGAGGGCTCGCAAGCGAATAACGCCGCTATCAATGGGAAGGCTCAATTCGGTCGACATCTCTCAAGTGTGACAGAACCGAAAACGTACGCACTCTCATAACTCTTACCCAACTCCTTCACCACACGGATTTTTCACCCCTACCATTGGAGACAAGTGAGTCCCCCGAAGGAGCAGTTATGAATCGTCGTTCGCACCGCATTCTCAGCACCAGTGCCGTAGCCATCGCGATGGGCAGCCTCACCGTGCTTCCCGCATCCGCATCACCGATCACCGTCGCCCGAGCGACCTTTTGTGGCGATGCGTCGTCCCTCACCGAAGTACCAGTGTTGGCCCTGCCGACCGGCACGGACTTCTTCACGCTGCTCGCCTCCCTCGACACGCTGACCAAGGACGAGAACACGCTTCGCCATGATGTCGCCACCCTGAACACCCTAGAATCGCTGGCCCCAACGTCCACGCTGAAGTCCTGGTACGGCTCGGCCAGTTCCTCCGCTTCGAACGAGATCAGTGAACTCCAGACTGTCCAGAACAAGGCCACGTCGCTGCTTAATGGTGACTACAGCAATGACACCATCTTGTCCGTGGCGTCTGCCGCTTCAGCAGCGGCGAGCCACGCCGCCATCGCGAACACGTACCTCATCGTCGCGGCGCCCAATGCCACGTACGAGTGCGCTCACTGGCCCGGCCTCACGCCAAAGCCAGTAGTCAAGCCCAAGCACAAGCACAAGCACAAGCACCACTAATTAAGGCTTGGCGAGTACGTCGGCGAATCGTTCTGGTTCGTCAACGGTCACGACAAAACGACGTCCATTGATCAGGCGCAGCTCGAGGGCTGCGCCTGATCGCGTGACGAGGGCCGCGTAACGGAAGAGGCGCAACGAACCTCGGTAGCCCCATCCGCCCATCTCCACCATCGACTTCATGGTTGCCGTTGCTGACAGGATGCTCGCGGCCGAGAATCGTTGCGTGAGCAACCCGAAGGCGTAGCGGATCTCCAAGCCAGGTCCTTCGGTGGTCTGGACGGCTACCACCTCGACGCGCGCCAGAGAGATGAGCGCCGCGACGAGCAGCAAGGGCACCCCCACCATGACGAGGGAGGCCAGTAGGGGAAGATGGCCGCCTCGCCCCGCGGTGCCGACACTCAAAAACAGTGCACCAATCCCGAGGGTAAGGACACCAAGTACGACAGTGATGCCGCCAGTACGGAGCCTGCGTTGGAGTAGTGGTTCAGTCATGGTTTCATCGTAGGTGGACTAGCGCACCTTGGCCGGCGCAACGACCTGCCACCCTTGCTCGACTTCCTCGGCTCGCCACCCGCGCCAGGTGAAGCCTCGGAGGCCTCGCCACCCCTTCTGCAAGAGCACTGAGGCGACGATGCCCTTGACGGCCTTCGCGTCGTGACCGGCGGCACCC
>DAIPLC010000056.1:0-8323 GCA_036769405.1 Acidimicrobiales bacterium | reverse complement strand
ACACGCCAACGCCAACTTCGACGTGGCCAGTGTCTACGGCACCACCGTCTTGATGACCATCATTGGTATTAGCTGGTTTCTGTTGGTCGTGGGCCTCGAAGTGTGGGCCACGCCGTGGCAGCGCCGCACGACGGCGAGACGCTGGCGTCGTGTCGTTGCGCGGTCACCCCGACGGGACTAACGTCAGCAGTAGTCGCTGAGCGGCGACTGGCTACAAGGGGGATGTTTATGTTCGTTCGTCGTTTCAGCGCAGTTGCGCTCTCTGCCGCACTGTCGGCGCTTGGCCTGTCGGTGTCAGCCGCGGGTACCGCGTCGGCCGCCTCACTCAAGACCGTGACCTTCGCCTACGACTTTCCGGGTCCCGACTTCGAGTTGACGCCGCTCGTCGTGGCGCAAAAGATGGGGTACTTCACCGCCGCAGGTCTGAAGGTCAACGTCATCTTCCCGCCCAACACCTCGACGACCACCCAGTTGCTCGCCACCGGTGGCGCCAACATCGGTTTCATCACGACGACCGACATGGGCGTGGCCGTCAACGCCGGTGTGCCAGTTACCTCCATCGCCAACTACTCGATGACCAATAACTGGGCCCTGTTCGCCAAGCCGGGCGTGCCACTCACCGCCGCCAAGATCAAGTCGCAGCTGCAGGGCAAGACCATCTTCTCGTACGGTGACACCTGGACGAACGCCATGCTGCCCTTCGTGCTGAAGTTCGCCGGTCTCACCTCCTCGCAGGTCAAGGTGGTCACGAACCCCACGGGGAATGACTTGACCGACTTGCTGGCCGGCAAGGTCGACGTGTCAACCTCGACGACCAACTATGAAATTCCTGGCTTCACTGGTTCGGGTACCAAGGGTTCTGAGACGACGTTGCTGGGCACCGCCGTGGGAGCTCCAAATATCCCGGTCTGGGTCTACGCCACAACCCACAGCTACGTCAACGCCAACGGTGCGACATTGAAGGCGTTCTTGTCGGCCGTCTCGAAGGCCACCAAGTGGGCCGCCGCCAACCCCACCGCTGCCGCGGCGGCATTCACGGCGGCCTACCCCAAGAGTGGGTACACCCCGGCCTACAACAAGCAGGGCTGGGCGTTGACCGTTCCGTTCTTGAAGAACGCCTCGGGTAAATACTTCACGCAAACGGACGCACAGTGGTCGACGCTGGCCAATGCCCTCAAGAGCATTAAGTTGATCACGAAGGTGCCCGCTCCGAGCACGTACTACACGAACGCTTACCTACCGGCTTCGTAATGGCGAATTCATCCCTGCGCCTCGGCGTAGTGGGCAGTGCCAATGTTGACATCGTCGTTCGGTGTGCGGTACTTCCGCGCCCCGGCGAGACCATTCTGGCCTCGGACCCCTCACGATTTCCGGGTGGAAAGGCGGCCAATCAGGCCGCGGCGCTGGCGGCACTGGGAGTCGACACGACATTAATTGCGCGGGTCGGTGTCGATGAAGCGGGTGACTGGATGGTGGAGAACTTGCGCCAGCGGGGTGTCAAAACGTCGATGGTGCAACGCACCGACGTCCCGACGGGCACGGCCTACATCACCGTTGACGACGCCGGGGAGAACATCATTGTGGTGGCGCGCGGGGCCAATGCCTCGCTCGCCATTGACGACGTCGACCTCGACACCTTTGACGTGGTGCTGGCCCAGATGGAGGTTGACGCGGCGGTGGTTGAAGCGGTGGCGCAACGGGCCCCTCGTCTCATTCTCAACGTGGCGCCCGCCCGCCCAGTGCCAGCGGCGACACTCGCTCGGTGCGCCGTGGTGATTGCGAATGAGCACGAAGCCGAACTTCTCACCATCACAGACTTGGCGCACTGCGTCGTGACCCTGGGTTCGATGGGAGCCGTGCACTACGCCTTTGGTATCGAAGTGGCGCGAGCGACCCCACCCGCTGTTCGTGTGGTGGACACCGTTGGCGCCGGTGACGTCTTCTGCGCGGCCTACGCCGCGCAGTACGCCAGTGGGGCGAGCCCACTCGAGGCTCTTACTTTCGCGGTTACCGCGGGGGCGCTGGCCACACAAGCTCTGGGCGCGCAAGGTGCGCTGCCCTCGACAGAAGAGGTACTCGCATGTCTCCCACCCGCATAGTCATAGATACCGATCCGGGTGTCGACGACGCCATCGCTATTTTGCTGGCACTACAAAGCCCCGAGCTCACCGTCGTGGCTCTCACCGCGGTGGCTGGCAACTCCCCATTAGAAGACACGGCGCGCAACGCCCGACGACTCATAGATCTCGCGAAGCGTCCCGACGTCATCGTGGCGGCTGGGTGTGCCGAGCCACTCGGGATTACCGACTACGCCAGCGGCGACGTGCACGGAAAGGACGGCTTGGGCGATTTGGTGTGGGACGAGCCGTCGACCCCGCTCGACGAACGACACGCCGTTGAATTGCTGCGTGACCTGCTCCTTGAGGCACCGACGACCATCGTGGCCATCGGACCACTCACCAATATTGCGGTACTTGCGCAGCGCTATCCCGAGGTCATCGAGCGCGTCGAGCAACTGGTGATTATGGGCGGGGCCTCCTTCGAAGGCAATGTCACGCCGGCTGCTGAGTTCAACATCTGGTTTGACCCCGAAGCCGCGGCCATTGTCTTTGCTCAGTCGTGGCCCATCACCCTGATGCCCCTTGACCTAACGCACCAGGCATTCTTGACCGATGAGGACTTGACCGCGTTTCGGGCCTTGGGCACCGAGGTGGGACGGCGCTGCGCCGACATGCTCGAGCCCTACGCCACGTTCCACGAACGGTGGTACCAAAACCGCAACATCATCATGCACGACGCCATGGCGGTCTACGAACTCATCGATCCAGCGGCAATTTCCAAACAGGGTGTCGTGGTCCACGTCGAAACGGAAGGTGCCCACGGTCGCGGGGCGACGTTCCTCGACCGCGGCTTTCAGCACGCCGCCTCGTTGGTCCAGACGGGCGTCACTGTCAATAACGATAAATTTCGCACACTCCTCCACGAACGAATTGCGAAGTTCCGCTAGGACTGCGCAGCCGCGCGAGGTGGAGGGCGCGAGGGTCAATCAGACTCTAGATTTAACAATTACTCGCAGTACAGCAGTGTTGTTTCGGCTAAAAATTATCCAACGTCATTCGGCGTTGGTTTAACTCCAGGGGGAATGTATGAAGCATTCGTTTACGACGTGGGTGCGCACTGGCGCAGCCGCGGCACTCATTAGTTCAGCAGCACTGATTGGCAGCTCCGCCGCTTCAGCCGCTGGCTCGACGTACCAGTCCGCGCACGCGGGTGGCACGTTGCACTTGCTGGCGACGGGTGCCGGTGGCACGCTCGACCCACAGGTCAACTATTCGTTGCAGTACTGGCAGCTCTACCAGGCCACCTACGACGGCCTCGTTACCTTCCAGAAGGTCGGCGGTACGCCCTCCTTCGACGTCGTGCCCGACTTGGCGACCGCCATGCCAGTCGTGAGCAACGGTGGACTGACCTACACCTTCACCCTGCGTTCGGGTATTAAGTTCGCTAACGGTGCACCCGTGACGGTCAATGACGTTAAGGCCACCTTCGAGCGCTTGTTCAAGGTCTCGAACCCCAACGCCGGTACTTGGTACAACGTGATCAAGGGTGGCGACGCGTGCGTCACCACGCCCGCTACGTGCTCCTTGACCGGTCTGACCGTGAACGCCGCGACCAACACCGTCACCTTCAACTTGGTCCACCAGGACGCCGAGTTCCTCGACCAGCTGGCCGTACCGTTCGGTGCAATCTTGCCCGCCTCGACGCCCGCCAAGGACCAGGGGTCGACCCCAGTGCCCGGTACCGGTGCCTACATGTTCAAGTCCTACGACCCGAACAAGTCGCTCGTCATGGTCCGCAACCCTTACTTCAAGGTGTGGAGTTCGGCCGCTCAGCCACAGGGCTACCCCGACGAAATTGACGAGACCTTTGGTCAGACGGTCGAGAACGAAGTGACCTCCGTGGAGAATGGTCAGGCGGACTGGGTCTTTGACCCGCTGCCCGCGGACCGTCTGCAGGAAGTGTCGACCAAGTACGCCAAGCAGATCAACGTTCACACGCTGACCGCGAACTGGTACTTGCCAATGAACATGAACATTGCGCCGTTCAACAACCTCAAGGCCCGTCAGGCCGTGGAGTACGCCGTCGACAAGAACGCTGCCGTCACGCTCGACGGTGGTACGCAGTTGGCCACGCCGACGTGCACCATCTTGCCGAAGAACTTCCCAGGTCACGTGGACAACTGTGTCTACAACAAGGGCACGGGTTCGACCTACGCCGGTCCCGACCTCGCCAAGGCTAAGGAACTCGTGAAGGCCTCCGGCACCTACGGAATGAAGGTCAGCCTCGTGGCGCAGAACGACACCGTTGACTACAACGTTGGTCAGTACGTCGTGAGCGTTCTGAACGCCATTGGTTACAAGGCCACCTTGAAGCCACTGTCGCAGAACATTGAGTTCAACTACATCCAGGACACGAAGAACAAAGTCCAGATTTCGCTGACGCAGTGGTTCCAGGACTACCCCGCAGCGTCGGACTTCATCAACGTGTTGCTGAGCTGCGCCAACTTCCACAAGGGTTCGCCTAACTCCATCAACATCTCGGGCATGTGCGTGCCCGCCATCGACGCCAAGATGCAGCAGGCCGAGAAGTTGATGATCACGAACCCCGTGGCCGGCAACAAGCTCTGGGGTCAGATCGACACCCAGATCATGCAGCAGTACGCCCCATGGGTCACCTTGTTCAACCCTCGTCTGATCGACTTCACCAGCAAGCGTGTTGGTAACTACAACTTCTCGTTGGAGTTCTACATGTACGTCGACCAGCTCTGGGTGAAGTAGGCGGACGAATTCCTTGACGACACCGTCAGACAGTGCAGTTGTGACCGCCAGGGGCTCCGAGAGCCCCTGGCGGTCGTCACTGCGTCAACTCCGCCGTAACCGGGCCGCCATGCTGGCGCTCGGCCTGCTCTCCTTCATTATTCTCACGTGTCTGCTGGCGCCCTACTACGCCAGTTCCATCGCGCACGAGAATCCCTTCGTTTCGAACGTGCAGGGTTCAATCTCACTGGGTGGCAAGACCATCAGCGTTTTGCAGCCCTCGACCGTTGGCTTTGGCGTCACGCCGATTGGACCGACGTGGCACTTCTCGACCTATTTTCTCGGCGCCGACCCCCAGGGTCGTGACGTCTTCGCCCGCCTCCTGTACGGCGGCCGCGACTCGCTCTTCATTGGCTTTACCTCGGCAATTATCTGCTGCATCTTCGCCACAATTCTTGGCATGGTCGCGGGCTACTTTGGTGGTGTCGTCGATTGGATAGTTTCACGTCTGTTCGACATCATCTGGGCCTTCCCCGTCTACCTGCTCGCCATCAGCCTGTCGGTCATCTTGCTCACGAGCGGTTTGAACATTGGCTTCATTCACATTCAGCCCGGCTCATTGGTCCTCCCCATTCTCATCATCGCGGCGGTCTACATCCCCTACGTTGGCCGACCGGTTCGCGGCCTGGTCATGACGCTGCGGGAACGGGAGTTCATTCAGGCCGCGATTGGCTCGGGAGCCTCAGACTGGCGCATTCTTCGTCGCGACATCTTCCCCAACGTCGCCCCGACGGTCATCGTGTTCTTCCCGATGATGGTGGCCTTCAACATGTTGACTGAGTCGGCGCTGTCGTTCCTGTCGATTGGCGTGCAGCCCCCGAATGCGTCGTGGGGCACCATCATCAATGACGGCCTCAGTTTGCTCTACACCCGTCCGTGGGTCTCCATCGCTCCCGGTATTGGCATCGTTTTGACTTGCGCCGCACTCAACCTGCTGGGCGACGGTGTCCGTGACGCCTTCGACCCGAAGGCCAAGTTGCGGGGGAGTGCCTGATGTTCCTGTTCATCATCCGACGCCTGGTGTCGGCCTTCCTCGTGATGTTCTCCATCAGCGTTGTTGTTTTCCTCATCTTCTTCGCGACCCCCGGCGTCAATCCGGCCGCACGAATTGCTGGTCGTAGTGCCTCGCCCGAGGTGCTGGCGCACGTGGCCGCCGAGTTCGGACTGAATCGACCACTGCCGATTCGTTACGGCCTCATGATGTGGCACTTGTTGTTCCAGCAGGACCTCACGTCGTACGTGAATATTGGCGTGAAGGTTATTCCGCAAATCACGGGTGCCGCCCCGGTGACGTTGTCGCTCATCGTGGGTGCGGCCGTCTTGTGGTTGCTCGCCGGTGTGGCGGGTGGTCTCGTGGCCGCCGCGAATCGTGGCAAGTGGATCGACCCGCTCATCATGTTCGGTGGCATTGCCGCGGTTTCCATTCCCGCCTACTGGCTCGGTGAAGTGGTGAACCTGTTAACGCAGAACAAATTCCACTCGCTGTTCTCGTGGCTACCGGCGCCGGGGTACGTGTCCATCACGGATAGTCCGTGGCAGTGGGCCCTGCACCTCATATTCCCGTGGATTACCCTGGCCACGCTCTACGCCGGTGTCTACGCGCGCGTCCTGCGGGCGGAGCTCGTCAACGCCCTCAATGAGGACTACGTTCGCACAGCGCGAGCGAAGGGTCTGAGCGAACGTCGCATCCTCGTCAAGCACGCCCTTCGTTGCTCGCTGGTGGCTATCGTGTCGCTCTTTGGCCTCGACTTTGGCTCCCTCGTCGGTGGGGCCGCCCTGTTGACCGAAGTGGTCTTTGGCCTCAACGGTATCGGCATGCTGACCTACAACTCGCTGCTCAACCTTGACTTGCCAGTGATTATGGGCTGCGTCATGTACGGCGCCTTCTTCATTGTGCTGGCGAGCGCCGTCGTTGACGTCCTCTACGCCTTCCTCGACCCGCGGGTGCGCAGTGCCCACTAACGACACCACTCCATTGCTCCAGGTCGAGAACCTCAGCGTGTCGTTCTCGACTCGTCAGGGGCTCATTCGCGCCGTTGACGGGCTCTCCCTTTCGGTGGGCCGGGGCGAGGTGCACGGCATTGTCGGCGAATCAGGATCCGGCAAGTCGGTGGCGATGTACTCCATGCTCGGCCTGACCCGCGACGCCAACGCGTCGATCACCGGCAGCGTGCGGTTCGAGGGTCAGGAGATTCTCGGCATTGGCGATAAGGCCATGCAGCCCCTGCGCGGCGGCGAAATCGGCATGATCTTCCAGGACCCCATGACGGCCCTCACCCCCGTGTACACGGTGGGCTGGCAGATCGTGGAGCAGATTCGTCAGCACACCGACCTGAGCAAGCAGCAAGCCAAGGCTCGTGCTGTCGAACTCCTCGGCGAGGTCGGCATTCCCGACGCCAAGCGTCGCGTGGACTCGTTTCCCCACGAGTTTTCGGGCGGTATGCGCCAGCGCGTGGTTATCGCCATGGCCATGTCGTGCAACCCGAAGCTCCTGATTGCCGACGAACCAACGACCGCCCTGGACGTTACGACGCAGGCCCAGATTCTCGACTTGATGAATCGTCTGCGCGATCAACACAACTCGTCCATCGTGATCATTACCCACGACATGGGCGTCATCGCCGAGATGGCCGACCGCGTCACGGTCATGTACGCCGGCCGGCCAATTGAGGCCGGCCCCGAACTGGACGTCGTTCGTTCCCCTCGCCACCCCTACACGTGGGGCCTGTTGGGTGCGGTGCCCCGCATCGGGGAGCGCACCGAACGCCTCGCCACCATCCCGGGCAACGTCATGTCGCCGCTCGACGTACCCGAGGGCTGCGCCTTCGCCCCACGATGTGCGTTCGTTATGGATGAATGCGCCACACGGCCAGTGTGGAGTGACGGTGACCACCGCAGCGCGTGCTGGCTGAGTGACACCCAGCGCGTGGCGCTACGAACGAAGGAGTCGTCATGAGTAGCGAAGTCCTGTTGCGCGCGACTGACGTCGTAAAGTCCTTCCCGATCCGGGGTGGCAAGCTCGGCACGAAGAAACTCGCGACGGCTGTCAACGGCGTGTCCCTCGACATTTTCAAGGGGGAGACCCTCGGCATCGTGGGAGAGTCGGGATGCGGTAAGTCGACCCTGGCGCGCTGCCTCGTCCAGCTCATGCCCGTGACGTCGGGAACCGTGAGCTTCAAGGGCGAAACCCTGACGGGGCGCTCTCGTCGTCAGCTGCGTGACACTCGTCGCGAGATGCAGTTGGTCTTTCAGGACCCGTACGCCTCGCTCAACCCCCGCCGCACCGTCGGCGACATCGTGGCCGATCCCATGCGCATCAACAAGATGGGATCCGACGCCGAGATCAACGAGCGCGTGGCCACTCTCTTCAAAACGGTGGGTCTCGATCCCTCCTACGTGCAGCGCTACCCCCACGAATTCTCCGGCGGTCAGCGCCAGCGCGTCGG
>DAIPLC010000175.1:0-1969 GCA_036769405.1 Acidimicrobiales bacterium | reverse complement strand
GCCCATGGGGTGGGCGTCGTAGTTGAAGGCGTCGAGGAAACGCTTGCGCATGTTCTCGTGAATGTAGGTGTGGTACGTGATCTCAGTGGACCACTTCTCGCTCTGCTCTTTGGTCGGCAGTTCACCGTGGTTGAGCAGGTACGCGACTTCGAGGTAGGTCGACTTTTCGGCCAACTGCTCAATCGGGTAGCCGCGATAGCGGAGAATGCCGGCGTCACCGTCGAGGTAGGTGATTGACGATTTGGCCGTAGCGGTGGCCATAAAGCCAGGGTCGTAGAACCAGATACCGGGAGCCACCTTGGCGAATTCTGAGGCCGCGATACCGCCGAACTCAATGGGGATTTCCCGGCTCTCACCAGTGCGATTATTCGTAACGGTTATCGAGTCGGACACGATTCCTCATTTCAGCAGGGGGGCTCTCCCCCATCGTAGCGAACACGTCCAGTGTTTCGACTGTGAACTTTTCACGCCTAGCCGGCGGGCGGGACAAAAGTCGAAGCCACATGGACACGGTAAGTGCGAACGGTGGACTGGCCGGGGGTCGCCGGCGCACCAGTAACGACGATGCGCAAGGTGGCACGTTCACCGCTCACCAGCGCAAAGGTCAGGTCGCTAAAGGCGTAGGCGCGACGGGGACCCAGCGTGGCCGACATCCGCCGCGTGGTGGTGACGCCGGTGCTCGACACGAGAGTGGCCGTTACCGACGCTGGCTGATTCGCAAAACTGCCATTGAGCACGCTCACGCCGAGTACTAACGGAGAGGTGCCCACCAGCTCTAAGTCACCCGGCGGTGCCGGGAAAGGAGCGGGTGACACCGAGACGGCGGCGATCGCGAGTGAACGGGCGACCTTCAACGAGGGCGTCTGCAGCATCTGCTGGGTCAGCGCACCAATATCGAGTACCCCGGTGAAGTCACTAAAGGGAGTGAGGACCACGTGGCCCGGCTGATGAGCGAGTACGGTCGTGAGCGCATTCCATTGCCCCGTCGTCGTGTGCAATACCGTGACGGCCTGGCGTTCGGATTCCGCTGGTCGAGTAGGCCACGGCAGTGAGAGGGTGGCAGCCACGTCGCTGAGGAGTGAACCGTAGGCACGGGCGCGCGCCTGGCACCAGGTGGCCAATTTGCCGTTCACGTTATTGCGCAGGGCCGGATTACGTAACTGCGACGCCTGGGCCGGCAAGACCCGCAGGGTGTCGTTGAGTGTTGTCATTTGGGCCGACAACTGAGCCCGATTGAACTGCGCCCCGCGCACGAGCAGCGCCGTCAACGTCGAATCGACGGTGTTCTCTTCCGTAATGATGGCGTTGCTCAACACCGCAAAACTCTGGTTCTCGCTGCGAACGGCGCGCACGTCGCCGTGGGCGGTGCGCGACACGTCGCGTGCGAAAATCAATACGAGGAGTGAGGCAACAACGGCACTCGTCCAAAGGATTGATTGCCGACGTCGGCGAGAGCGTTTACGAGCCACGCCCCCAAGTCTTACTCACTGGGCTCGCTGCCCGCCTCCAGCGACTCCGCAGACTCCTCGATCTCTTCGAGGTCGAGGACGTCGGCGTGGTCAAAATCAGTGGCGGTGGGGTCAATATCCCACTTGGCGGCATTGAGACTCCGTGGACCGGCGGTGGACTCACCCAACGCGGGCATCTCCTTCGTGGTCACGCCGACGCCGAGTTTTTGCATCCGACGAGAGGCGGGGATCAGGCGACCCTCGACGGAGGCCACCATTTTGTTGTAATTATCAACGGCCTTTTCGAGTGACCCACCCATGGCCGCAATCGGTGAGGCCACCAGACGAATCAGGTCGGGAAGCTTGGACGCTTCCTCCAGAATTTTCTCCACGTTGGCCAAGCGCTCGTGTTCACGCAGCACCAGGTGGGCGGACCACAGCAACGCCATCAGATTGGTGGGGCCGGCAATGAGCACACTCTGCTGCACCGCGAAGTCGTAGAGCGACGGGTCGGCATCGAA
>DAIPLC010000055.1:0-8462 GCA_036769405.1 Acidimicrobiales bacterium | reverse complement strand
GCGATGGAGCCCACAGGGGGGCGAACCACCGTGAATTGGGTGCGGTCAAGTTGCAGGACCTCTTGTACTTCGTGCGCCGCACTTCGACTGGAGACGACAATGCGAGCGCCCCGGTCAACGCAGCGACGCAGATCAGCCGCGCGGTGCCGCGAGCGGGCGTCTTCACGTAACGGACGAAGGTCGTCCACCGAAAGAATGAGGGGAAGAGTCCGCACTGGGGGGAGGGCGACCCCGGCGAGGTGAATCACGTCGACGTCGCGCAACTGGCGGTCGATTGACGGACCTCGACCCCGAACCCACAGCGGTCCAAAGAGTCGGCGTCCACGGAGGGGTCGCTCATCCCCCTGTGCCGCCGTGCGGGAACGAAAGCCGACGAGCTGGCAGTCACCCCGAGTTCGTAGCTCCTCCGCCAACTCGGTCATCGAGTTGCGAAGGCTTTCGAGTGATCCGTCGAGGTCCATCCCGACGCGAACGGCCGTCATGCGAGAGCGGCGCTTCGGATCTCGTTGATCCACGTGGGCCAGAGCGCCACGGCCCACGGCCCAAACGGCTCACTACTCGTGGCGGCCACCAAGAGCTGCGTCGTCGGATCACACAGGAGCAGGGCGCCACTTCGGCCGAAGTGACCAAAGGAGGTCTCGGGCCACTCCCCCATCCAATGGTGCTTCGTCCCGCGAATCTCGGGGCCTAGTCCCCAGTAATTCGGCGTCTGACGCCCAAAGGGAGGCGTGATGCCATCAAGTTCCGGCAGGAACGGAGACACCATACGGTCGCGGGACGACAGAGACAGAACAGTAGGGGTCAAGAGTTCAGCACCGAGGCGGACGAGGGCCGTGGTGGGCCCACGCACACCCGCCGCTACTCGCTCCACAACGTCAGTCTTCTCGAGTGCGAGTGGCCGCAACACACTGTCGCGCAGCCACGACAACGGGTCGGTCGGGGCCAAGTGAGCGCCCGCGGTATCGATACCGATATTCGAGTACACCCGCCGTGAGGCCACGGGGACCACGCGGTCGCCCGCTTCGTAGCCGAGGCCACTGGCGTGCGACAGGCAATGGGCCAAGGTTGCCCCGGGTGGGCCCACGGGGTCATCGAGGGAGACCTGGCCAGCTTCCACCGCCCGCAGTGCGCCGATGCCGACCGCGATCTTCGAGATTGAGGCCCACTCTCGCACCTCGTCGACATCGCCGGAGGAAAGAATCGGCTTCGCCACGCCACCGTCGACGTGGGCCACAATGAAGGACGGGCTACCAGGCCAACCGGCCGCCAAAGAAGTCACGTTCCAATGCTACTAACGACCCGTAGGATTTCGAGGGTGATAACAGTTCTCAGTGGTGGTGTGGGGGCGGCCCGATTACTTCGCGCCCTCAGTTCGGTGGTCGCGCCCGAGACGTTGACGGCAGTCGTTAACGTTGGCGACGACCTCGTGATGCACGGGCTGACAATCTGTCCCGACCTCGACACGATTTCCTACACCCTGACCGGTCGCAATAACGAGACGCTGGGGTGGGGACTCGAGGGTGAGACGTGGCGCGTGATGGAGCAGCTTCGGACCCTCGGTGGCGACGCCTGGTTCGGACTCGGTGACCTCGACCTCGCGACGCACCTCTACCGCAGTCAGCGCCTCGCCAACGGCGCGACCAAGACCGTGGTGACGGCCGAACTCGCCGAGCGATTCGGTGTACCGATTCGCCTCCTGCCCGTCACTGATGATCCGGTGGCCACGATGTTCGAGACCGAGCTGGGACCCCTAACCTTTCAGGAGTACTTCGTTCGACACCATCACGACGTCACGGTGCGGTCAATTTCTTTCGCCGGAGCGGCCTCGGCTCGTCTCTCCGCCGAATCGGCCAGCGCCCTGCGCGAGGCCGAACGTATCGTCATCGCCCCATCAAACCCGCTCATTTCTATCGGACCAATGTTGGCAATCGATGGTGTTCGTTCATTGCTCGCTGAACGTCGCGCCGATGTGGTGGCCGTGTCACCGATTATCAACGGTGCGGCCCTGAAGGGGCCGGCCGACCGCCTGTTGCGAGAACTCGGCCACGACGTCAGTTGCGTCGGCGTCGCCCAGTACTACGAGGGACTCATCGGCACACTCATCATCGATGAAGTCGACGCCGACCAGGCCGACCGCGTCGCCGCCACCGGCTGCGCCGTGCGGGTGACCACCACCATCATGAGCAATCCCGACCACGCCCGCGCTCTGGCCACGGCGGTATTGGCGTGAGTCGCCTGCTCTGCTTCGCGGTGCAGGGGGTCGGCGAGGTGCGCGAAGGCGATGACCTCGTCACGCTCTTTCTTGACGCCCTCACCCAGCAGGGAGACACGCTCGAAACCGGTGACCTCGTCACGGTCACGTCCAAGGTCGTGTCAAAGTCCGAGGGTCGGGTGATTGCCTTCGATGGCACAACGACTCACCGCGACGCCATCGTCGAGGCTGAGTCGGTGCGCACGCTTCGCCGTCGCGGTCCATTGCGCATCACCGAGACGGCGCACGGTTTCGTCAACGCCAACGCCGGCGTGGATTTCTCGAACACCGATGATGGCACCGCCGTCCTCCTGCCCGCTGACCCTGATCGCAGCGCTCGACGCTTTCGGGGCGACCTCTCTCGTCGCACTGGCCTCGAAGTCGCCGTGGTCATTACTGACACCATGGGGCGCACCTGGCGCAATGGCGTCACTGACGTGGCTATCGGATCGGCCGGACTGAGGCCCATTCTGGACCTGCGCGGTACCTACGACGCGAATGGCCGCCTCCTCGAAGCGACTGAGGTCGCCATCGTTGACGAGGTCGCCGGCGCGGTCAATCTCGTACTCTCGAAAGACGCCAATACGCCCTTCGCCGTGGTGCGGGGTCTCGATGCGCGTTTTTTCGGTGCCGGCTCAGTGGGCGACACCATCGTGCGCTCTGCTACCGGCGACCTGTTCCGTTAGGCGAGTCGGGTGTCGCCCTCGGCGACCGTCGTGCTCGGCACCAGAAAGTCGGCTGCCACCACACAGGTCGGTCGTAGTGACGCTCCAGCGCCAATCGTGGCGCGGGGTCCGATGATGCTGCCGTCGACAAGCGCACCCTCGTCGACGACCACACCGGGCATCAGGATCGCGTTTCGGACTACGGCGTTCGCGCCAATAACGCAGCCGTGATCCACCACGGAACCCTCAATGACGGCCGAAGCATCAATCACGGCCTCGGGGTGGACCCAGTTTCCATCCACCACACCCGGTGTGGTGGGGTTGGCGAGCAGGTCGGTCGACCCCTGCAGGAAGGCCACCGGCGTACCCGAGTCCAACCAGTATGAGTCGGCGGGCAGGGCGTAGAGCGCACCGCGGGCGGCCAAATCGGGAAACACTTCCCGCTCAATACTGACCCGACCTTCACTGCGAATCCCGTCAATGATGGTGGGATCCATGACGTAGGTACCGGCGTTGATCAAATTGGTCGAGGCTTCGTCACGTGGTGGCTTTTCGATGAATGACTGCACCCGACCTTCGTCGTCGGTGAGGACGACGCCAAAGCGCGACGGGTCCTCCACTGGCTGCAGCGAAATAGTGGCGATGGCGTTCTTCTCTTTGTGGAAGTTGACGAGGGCACTCAGGTCGAAGTCCGTGAAGACGTCACCGTTCATGACAACGAAGGTGTCAGTGACGCCAGCGGTGACGGCGGCGAAGCGGATGGCGCCGGCCGTGTCGAGGGGTGCGGGTTCGGTCACGTACTCAACCTGAAGGCCGGCAATCACGCCGTCGGGGTAGGCCTCGACGAATCTGTGCGGCTTGTAGCCGAGGCTCAGTACGACCTCGGTAATCCCGTGCTGGCCGAGGAACTCACAGACGTGCTCAATGAAGGGACGTCCCAGCAGGGGCAACATCTGCTTCGGCATCTCGAAGGTGAGCGGACGCAGACGCGTACCCTCGCCACCCACCAGGATGATTGCCTTCACACCTAGCCCTGCGTTGTGGTCGTTACCGGCGTGGTCGTCGTTGTTGCTGACGCCACCGTCGTGGTCGTCGTCCCGGACTGCACCGTGGTCGTGGTTACTGGCGTTACTGGCAGCGACGTGGTGGTCACGGAAGCGGTCGCGTTGGCCGCCACCATGGCGTTGACCTGTGCGGTGCTCGGACGGCTCGGCACTACGCCCTTTGGCAGGAAGGCCATCGTGAGTTCCATCTCGTTCGAGAACTTGATCGACGCAGGGTCGGTCGTAATGGTCGGGGCGGTCTGGGAGAAGCTCTTCCAGTAGGCGTACTCAATCGAGGCTGACTTGCCTACCAAGTTGGCCGGAACACCCTTTTGCTTCGGGCACAGCGCCCCGTTGTGGAATGTGGTGGCAGCCGTTGGTGTACCAGAGCCCACCGGAATCGCGAGCTGCGTGGGGCTGGCGACGAGGCCCGGGTACTCGTTGGCGAACTGCGCGACCGTCGCGTGGTTACCGGCGTCAGCGGCGGACACGGGGGCAATGCGAATGACGCCGTTCTTGTCAACGGAGAAACCGGTCTTGACGGAAGAGAAGGGGCTGAGCAGGGACTGGTTCACACCACAAATGTCGAAGGAGGCGGCGGCGAACCACTGGGTGCCGATGGTCGGCGGGGTGCCGCCCGCGGAGGCGGTGGGGTTCTGGTAGTCGTAGCGAGCCAGGACCACCGAGGCGATTCCGAGGACGGTGATGACGGCCAAGACGCCGTAGTAATTCACCGGGCGATTCTTCTTGTACGTCTTTCCGCCACCGGCTGCACCGATTTTGCTGACCATTTTTCCAGTTGCGCTCTTAGCCACGGTTGCCATCCTACTAGAGAGCACCGCAATGTTTCGCCGAGTAGGGGCGGAGGGACTCGAACCCTCACTGGAGGCGGTTTAAGCGCCCTGCCTCTGCCATTGGGCTACGCCCCCGACTGGTGTGGTGTCCCTACGCTAACGCATCAACTCTTCCTCAACTTCACAACTTGCGCAGAGGGCGTCACTAGGCTGAGTACATGGCCACGTTGCGCATCTCCCGTCGCATCACGGCGGTCCTGACCGTGAGTCTCGTGACCGCTCTGGGCACACCGTGTGTGGCGGGAGCCTCGATCAGCACCATCAAGCAAACGCAGGCCGAGTTGCAAGCGATATCCGCAAAACTGAGTGCCCTCACCCAAGCCAGCGAACGCTCCGCCAACGCCTACGACGCCGCGCTCGGGGTCTTCGGCCAGCTTTCCGACCACATCGCAGCCCTGCAGAAGGAAATTCGCCGCAAGCGGGCCGCTATCGCCAAAACTAAGGCCCGCATGGTGGTCGACCTCGTTCACGCCTACGTTGATAGCACCGCGGGTTCCCAGGTCGTGGCGCTCTTTAACCAAAACGTGACTTCCAGCGACGCCCGTGGCGTCTTCGGTGACTTTGCGGTCGGCAACCTGAATGCCGAGCGAGTAACCCTGATTAATCAGCGCACGGCTCTAAACGGGGCAATCCGCAGCGTGACCGCCCAGCGGCACCAGGCCAAACTGCAGAGTGAGCACCTCCAATCCCTCTTGAGCAACAATCTGGCCGCCGAACAGAGTGCTCAGAACACGCTCAATCAGGTCTCGGCCCAGTTGGCCAACGAAAAGACGGCCTTTATCGCCTACGAAGTTCGCCAGGGCGGCAATGCGGCCAAAGCGCGAGACGTCGCCGCTGAGGAACAGGCCGTCAACGCGGCCAGTCAAATTGGTGGACAAGCAGCCGCCAATCAAGTCATCGAAGCCATTCGCATCAACACGCCACCGCCGCCCATTCATCAGATCCCACCCTCGGTCCAAGGATCAGCGGCCCTTCGGGCGGCCGAGTCGCAAATCGGCGTGCCCTACGTGTGGGGCGGTACGACACCGGGGGTCGGGTTTGACTGCTCGGGCCTCGTGCAGTGGGCGTGGCAGAAGGCCGGCGTGACAATTCCCCGGACCACCGAGCAGCAGTGGGCCGCACTCCCCCACGTCTCCTTCAGTGACATTCGTCCCGGCGACCTGATTTACTACTTCAATCTCGACGGCGACAACGCTGTTGACCACGTCGTCATGTACGCCGGTTCGGGCCCCTGGGGAACGAGTACCACCATCGCTGCTGCTCGCACCGGGGTGCCAATTGGCCTCGCCCCCTACTTTGGTGCGGGCTTTATCGGTGTCGCCCGCCCCTAGCTATGTCCCTGCAACGCTCCCTCATCATCCCCGCCTACAACGAAGCCCAGCGCCTCGAGGCCGGCTACGCGCGCCTGGCCCCCACCCTCGATACCTGGGGCTTCGATAGTACGGAGATCGTCTTCGTCGACGATGGGTCGACCGATGGCACCCTGCAGGCCATTCAGGCAACCTACGGGCACCTCCCTCACCTCAAAGTGGTCCGCCACGAGCAGAACCAGGGTAAGGGCGCGGCAGTTCGACTCGGGTGGGCCAGTGCCAAGGCGCCCCACGTCATCACCGTCGACGCCGATATGGCCATTCACCCCGCTTGTCTTATTGACATTGATGAGGCTCTGGCCAGCAGTGACTTCGCACCCGGCAGTCGAGCTCTCGACGGCCCCATTCGTTACGGTCACTTCACTCGAACCGTGGCGGGCGCTCTCTTCCACCGCGTCGTCACCCACTACACGGGGGCCACCATTCGCGACACGCAGTGTGGCTGCAAGGGAATGAGTCTCGGCCTGGCCCGACTGCTCGGTCTACTGGGCTTCATCGAGGGTTTCGCCTACGACGCCGAACTCTTCTACCTGGCCGACCAGCTGGGTATTACGCCGACGCCCGTCCCAGTCACCTGGGACGACGTCACCGGTTCAACGGTGCGAGCCAGTGGCACCCGCGCCATCCTTCGTGATCTTCGATCGATTCCTCGAAGCAACTACGACATCGTGGCACTGCGCGCCAGTGCCGACCTCGACATGACGGCCGTGCGACGGGCGGCCGTCTCGACGCGCCAACGTGGACTGGTCATCGCCCGCCACGCCCACGAGTCCCTCGTCGTCTTCCCGCGTGATGCCGGTATCAACGCCATCACGATGGCCCCGCAGCTCGAGGCCGCAGTGACGTCAGTGCGCATTGATGAGCTTCGCGGCGCGACCTACCACGCCGTTTAGTCGTGCAGCGGTAGGAGCCAGTTCGACACGAGCTCGGGTGCGCGCACTTCCCACTCTTCGGCGGTAATCGCAAATCGCGCGTGGTCTTCCCAGACCCCGTCAATCTCGAGGTACCGCTCAGCGACGCCCTCAAAGCGAAGACCCAGTTTCTCCACCACGCGCCGTGACGCCGCGTTACGGGGAATAATGGCGATTTCGATGCGGTGCAGTCGAAGGGAATCAAATGCGTACTGCAGCATCGTGACGACTGCTTCGGGCATCAGTCCCCGGCCGGCGACGGCCTCGTCAATCCAGTAGCCGATGTAGGCACTCTGGAGTGGCCCACGTTGGATCGAGGACAGCGTTATTTCACCAACGAAACGCTGCTCGTAAAAGATGCCGAACCCGAAGCCCGTCCCCATCTGGCGTTCACGTTCTCGCACGCTGCACCGATTGACAAAACTGCGGCGGTCTTCGGCGAGGTGGGCTGCGTGGAGGCTTCGGGGCTCCCACTTGAGGAGCCAGTCGCGGCAGCGCTGCCGGACGTCCACCCAGCCCTCGTAGTCACTTTCGCCCAATGTGCGCAGCTGAATACGGCGTCCGTGAAGGGTCATGGCTGCGTGCGAGGAGCGCAGGCTCACCATGATTGCTCCTGAAGAACTACGTCCATCACCATCACCTTATTGCGCAGTCGCACACCAGGCGGCGACGCCATCCAATATGTCATCTTCACTCGTCATTAGCGACGTGACCGCGAAGCGCTCCATCACAGCGTCAAGGATCATCAAGCCCGACACGAGTACGTCTTCGCGACCAGCCACCATGCCTGGAAGGGCTAACCGTTCACTGGGCGTGAGGGCCCCGAGGGTGGTGATCCAGTACTGGACGTCGGAGCGGCGTAGTGACTGGTGGTGGACCCGGTCACGCTCGTACTCGTCGTCACCGGCGACCAGCTGCGCCAGCGTCGCCACCGTACCGGCAACTCCCACGAGACGCAGATCGCCACGGACGGCGTCAAAGGTCGGCTGCTCGCGCCAGGCGCGTTCTAGTTCGCGCTGAATAAGTTCCTGAGCCGCCGCGGCGCGGGGCGGTGTGACAACGTCGGCGCCCAGCGCCCGCTCGGTGACGCGAACGCATCCGAGCTGCATCGAGTGCGATACCAGCGCTCCCTCCACCATGACGGCCATTTCAGTGGAACCGCCACCAATGTCCACCACGAGCGTGGGCTGCTCGCTCGGGGCGAGCGTCGCCGTCGCACCTCGGTAGGTGAACGTGGCCTCCTCATTGCCCGTGAGGCACCGAGCTTCCACCCCAGTAATCGCCGCCGCGGCGGTCAGAAAGTTCCCACCATTACTGGCGTCACGAACGGCGGAGGTGGCCACCAACAGCCCCTTGTCCACGTCGTAG
>DAIPLC010000174.1:0-2045 GCA_036769405.1 Acidimicrobiales bacterium | reverse complement strand
GCGTTGTCGCTCACCAACTGGCACGAGGCCGACCAGTTGCGTGACCTCGTCAAGGTCGGGGTGTTTCCGCGTCCGGGCTCACCCGTCGTCTTTCCCGACGGATTCCTCTGTTACGAAATCGCGATGGCCCCCGTCGACCTGTCGTCGACCGAGGTGCGGGCCCGGCTCGAGAACGAGGGAAGTATTAGTGGTGCGGTGCCCCCCGCCATAGTGACCATGTTGACCGGCACGGCGGAGTAGAGTACTCATTAATGGCCGTTCGTGTGTTTGAACTCTCGGAAGCAGCGCCCTCGGGGCAGCCCGTGGAAGCCGCGCCCTTGCACCGCAGTGACGTGCGCCGCTCTCGTCAACGTGCCGCACTTCTTTGTGTTGTTTCCCTCGCCGTGCCGTTCGTCGGCGTGGTGGCACTACTGGGAGTCGGACACTGAGCGAGCTCGCGATGACTGGCGGCGACGTCCGCGGTCCCCAGTCCTTTTTCGTCACCGCAGTGCTTGAAGCAGCCATTGTCGGTGCTGATGAAAAACTCGGTGGCGACACCGTGGTGCTTGATTTACGTGATCTGCAAGAGACCCTCGACGCCATCGTGGTGACTTCGGGTCGCAATGACCGCCAAGTGCGGGCCATCGCCGACGAGATTGAGCACCAGGTGGAACGAAGTCTCGACATCAAGCCAATGCGGGTTGAGGGGTTGACCACCGGCGAGTGGGTCGCCATTGACTACGGCGACGTCATTATTCACGTATTTCTCGACGCGGCGCGCGAGTACTACGACCTTGAGCACCTCTGGGGTGCCGCGCCGATGTACCGTCCGCAGTTGCAGCGTTAGTGCTGCACGAGGTAGTTGACGTCTGAGGGCGTCAAGACGCTGACGTCTCGGCCGTCGGGGAGTGTGGCGCGGTAGGGCTGCTGAACGACTGTGAAGCGCACGCCATTAGTCGCACCGGCGGCCAGCGCCGTCATGACAATCTGGGCGGCCGCTCGTTGGCGTCCCACGAGGGAGAGTGACAGAAAGACACCCGAAAGGTCAACGTAGCCCACGCCGCTATGGAGTGTGGCCTGGTTGATGTGGACAACGGTGGGCACGTACGTAACAACACCATCGGCGGCTTCGGCCGATGTCGGTCCGGCAGTCATGACATTGAGTGATTGTGCCAGGGTGTGCGGCGTGGGCAGGAGGCGTTGTTGTGGGGCGAGCAATCCCTGTTCATTGACGAAGTAGATAGTCCGTTCGGCAAATGTCACGGTGAGCTGATTGGTGAAGGGAATGGTCGGGTCGAGCAGGCCGAAGGGAACATCGGCGGGTTTGATTGCTTTCGGCTGGGCGGTGGTCCTGACGACGGAGCATCCGCTGAGCAGGGCGGCGCACACGACCATGGTGGCGATTCGTGTCCATTTCATAGCGCTACCTCGTGAAGGGCAAGGCGGAGGCGAAAGCGGGCGCCACCGGTGGGCGCTTCGAGGGCGACGATCGAACCGCCGATGGCGTTCAGGTGTTGGCGCACGAGGGAGAGCCCAATACCAGTGCCCTGCACCGAGCCGCGGTCGTGGGCTGCCGACCCTCGAAAGAATCGGTCAAAAATGCTCTCACGTTGACTTTCGGCCACGCCAGCCCCCTCGTCGTCGAGGTCAAGGACGAATGTGTCGCCCTCTCGGTAGAGGGCGACGTGCGTGACGCCGCCGGCGTACTTGGCGGCGTTGTCGAAAATATTGGCGATGACGCGCTCGAAGCGCCGACGGTCGACGGTTATCAGGGCGTCGTCGAGCTCGGAACCGATGGTCACGACTGGCTCGGGACTATTGAGACGACGGATTGACGCCGCGATGCACCGTTGGACGAGAGTGACCGCACGAACCTCCTCGAGGGTGTACTCGGCCGCCACAGCATCGGTGCGCGCCATTTCGAGCAGGTCCTCCACGAGATTGCGGAAGATGCCGAGGTCGGCCACCACGATGCGGAGGCTTTCCTGGCCGGCGGGAGACAGCGCGTCTTTTTCACGTTCCAGCATCGAGGCAGCCATAGCGAGCCCCGTCAAGGGGGAGCGGAG
>DAIPLC010000054.1:0-8856 GCA_036769405.1 Acidimicrobiales bacterium | reverse complement strand
CGCGACTGGCGTACCCCGCGATTGGCCTTGCTGTCACCGCCACCGGCTTCGCGCGCCCGTCGCATCCTCATGCGCGCGCAGTTCACCTACCTGAGTGTGGCCGGCGCCCTGCTGGTCGTGCGCATCGTTCAGCTGGCCACCTCCTAATCTCGAAGTATGACGTCTACCCCCACGTTGCTCTGCGTCCACGCGCACCCCGACGACGAGGCACTCTTCACGTCGGGCTCGACGGCCCACTACGCCGAGGCCGGCTACCGCGTGGTCCTGGTGACCTGCACCAACGGGCAGTTCGGCATTGACGATCACGGCCGGGGCGGGGCGGACGAGGGGCACAACCCGCTCATTACGCGAGCCACCCGGGCGGCGGAGCTCCAAGTGGCCGGTGCACTGGCTGGTTTTGATCGTCAGATTACCCTCGGCTTTAGTGACTCAGGTATGCGCGGGTGGCCCCAAAACGACCTGGCCGACGCCTTTATCAACTGCCACGTTGAGGCCACCGCCCAGGTGATTGCCGACCTCATTGATGAAGAGAACGCGTCAGTGGTGCTGACCTACGACGAGCAGGGCTACTACGGCCACCCCGACCACGTGATGGCCAACGTGGTCACGCGGGCCGCCGTGGCCAAGTCCCGCTCCGCCCAGCGCCTCTTCTATCCCGTAACGCCCCGCAGCGTGCTCGAGGAGTTCCTTCCGCAGGCGCGAGCCGCCGCGCTCTCTCTTCCCGCGTGGGTGGAGGACGCGGTGGCCGATATCACCGACGAGTCCGTGGCCGTCACGATGGACGTGTCACGCTTCAGCGCACTCAAGCAAGAAGCCATTGCCCTGCACGCGTCGCAGATCGATAACGCCGACCTTGTCACGATGGCCCCGCACCTGTTCGCACTGCTCTTCGGTACCGAGTACTACCAACTAGCCTGGCGCCGAGACAGCGCCAACCTGACCGCCGCCAACGACCTCTTCGAAGGACTCTCATGACCCAACTGACCTTTCTCGCCGTTCACGCCCACCCCGATGACGAGGCCTCCTCGACCGGTGGCCTCTACCGACTCCTCGCCGACCAGGGAGTGCGGACCGTTCTGGTGACCTGCACCAACGGTGAGTGCGGCGACTCACTCGACGGGGCCAAGCCCGACGCCGATCACCACGACGGCGACGCCGTGGCCGAGGTTCGCCGTGGCGAGCTCGACCGCGCGGTCGAGATTCTCGGCATTACGCGCCTGGTGCGTCTGGGCTACCGGGACTCCGGCATGATGGGGTGGCCCCAGAACACCGACCCCGACTGCTTCTGGGCGACTCCCGTCGATGACGCCGCGCGCCGCCTGGCCACCCTCTTGATGGAGGAGCGTCCGCAGGTCATCATGACCTACAACGAAATCGGCTTCTACGGGCACCCCGACCACATCCAGGCCCACCGCATCACCATGCGCGCGCTCGAGATGATTGATTACGAGCCCACGCTGTACTTCAACGCCATTCCCGCCTCGCGTATGGCCGTCATGCGCGCACGCTGGGAAGAGGAAGATCGCCGCAAGCGCGAGGAAGAGTTGGCGCAGGGGATTGACCGCGAACCCGACGTCGGCCCGCTCGACGAGGACGGCAACGAAATCGACATGGGCACCCCGGACGAGGAAATCGGCGCAGTCATCGACGTGCGAACGGCCACTGACGCGAAGTACGACGCGTTATCGGCCCACGCGTCCCAGATCGGCCCCGACTCCTTCTGGATGAAGATGACCAAGGACGAGTTCCGTGAGGCGATGGGGGAGGAGTGCTTCAAGCGCGTCACTAACCCCATGGGTCTTGAGGGCGTCGTCACCGACATCTTCGCCGGCTACCGCTAACGAACAGAAAAAAATCCCCGGGGGCTCAAGAAGCCCCCGGGGATTTTTTGTTCTCTCGAACGAACTAGTTGTCGAGTTGGTGCTCGATGTTTTCCAGCTGGTTCTCGTTGCCCTGCATCTTTGGTCCAGTGAACCACTTGCGGGCGGAAACGCCGTACCAGAGGAAGATGATGCCCATCACGGCGATGAAGACGGGACCCGACCAGTTGATGTCCACGGCTGTGTTCCATGGGTAGAAGGCCGGTGCGAAGAACAACAACATCACGATGACGACCCAGACCACGGCGATGGTGTTGACCAGGCCAGACCACTTGCCGAGGTTCCAGGGACCCTGCTGGAAGGTCTTCGAGCGCAGGCGCAGGAAGATTGGAATGCCGTAGGAAACGTAGAGACCGACGGTGCCGATCGAGACGATGGCGAAGAAGGCCACGGAGGCACCGTTTACCTGGTACAGCGAAGGCAGACCGAGGATGAAAGCGACGACGACCGACATCCACACGGCGTTTACCGGCGTGCGGGTCTTGTGGTGCAGCTTGTGCCAGATCTTGTGTCCAGGGACGGCGCCGTCACGTGAGAAGGCGTAGGCCATACGGGAGTTGGCGGTCACCGACGCGGTGCCACAGAAGAACATGGCCACCATGGCAATGATGGTCAAGAGCTTGCCACCGGTGTCGCCAATGGCGTTTACGAAGATTTCCGCGCCAGCGGGGGCACCGAGGGCAGCAATCTTGCCGTAGGCGTCCGAACCCGCAGGCAGGGCCAAGGTCATAGCGACGTTCAGAACGAAGCCGGCAATGATTGACACCCAGATGGCGCGAACGATGCCCTTCGGACCACCGGTCGAGGCACCAACGGTCTCCTCGGTCATGTGGGCCGAGGCGTCGTAGCCGGTCAGGGTGTACTGGGCGAGCAGCAGACCAATCGCGAAGGCGTAGACGCCGGCAAATGGTCCAGTCCAGCCCGTCAAGTTCTCGTGGTGGAACAGGAAGCTGACCGACTGGTGGTGCGAGGGCACAATGAAAAGAACGCCCACGATGATGGCGGTACCAAACAGGTGCCACCAGGCCGAGATGTTGGCAATCATGGAGATCAGCTGCACCTTGAAGCAGTTGATGAGTCCGTGGAGCGCCAGAATGCAGCCATAGAAGAAGAGCACCCAGTACTTGTTCGACACGAACGACGAGTCGTACAGGGTGATGAAGAAGGCGAAGAAGGACGCGAGACCGAAGTCAATTGACGCGGTAACGGCGATCTGACCAACGAGGTTGAACCAACCACAGGCCCACGACCAACCAGCCTTATTCTTTTCGGCCAACTTGGCGGACCACCAGTAGAGGCCACCGGCCGTCGGGTAGGCCGAGGTAATTTCGGCCATTGACATACCAACGCACAGCGTCAGAGCGCCAACGATGAACCAGCCCAGGGTGATGACGAAGGGACCACCGGCGTCCATGCCGAGGTAGTACGTCGTAACACCACCGGTCAGAATGGAAATAATGGAGAAGGAAACGGCGAAGTTGGAGAACCCACCCATCCCTCGTTTGAGCTCCTGGGCGTAGCCCATTTCGTGGAGTAGTTGCTCGTCACTCTTTATGAGTGACGACTTGTCATTTGCTGCCATGTTCCCCCCTAGGTGTGATGGCGGTTGCCGAATTGCTTGGCTTAGGTTTATCAGATTCTTGCTATCAGTTCATGTTTTTACCCCACGAACGTCGATGCAAATCTGGCTAGGATTCGAAGTCGCACGTCCTTCGTCAGACGAATGGACTCGGGGGTAGACATGACAACGCAAGGCCGCATCACGCGCGACGAACTCTTTAGTCGCATTGAATCGGGTGAAATCGACACGATCATAACCGCGGTGACCGACATGCAGGGAAGACTGCAGGGTAAGCGTATCGACGCCCGTTTCTTTATGGAAGATCTCAAAGACGGCGTCGTGGAGGGCTGCAGCTACCTGTTCGCCTCCGACGTGGAGATGAATACCGTCGACGGCTTCGCTCTCACCTCCTGGGAGCGGGGCTACAACGACCTCGCCTTTCGCTCGGACTTCTCCAGCATCCGCGTTGTCCCGTGGTTCGAAAAGACCGTCATTATGTTCGCCGACGTTGAAACGACTGAGCACGAACCGATTGTGGTCTCGCCCCGACAAGTACTGCAGCACCAGATTGACCGACTCGCTGAACGGGGCTGGCACGGGCTCACGGGCACGGAGCTCGAATTCATCGTCTTCAACAACTCCTACGAGGAGGCGTGGTCCAACGGCTACCGCAACATGGTGCCGGCCAATCAGTACAACGTCGACTACTCACTGCAGGGCACGTCGCGCATTGAGCCGCTGCTCGGTCGACTTCGTCGCGAAATGCGTGCCGCCGGCATGATCGTCGAGTCGGTCAAGGGTGAGTGCAACTTCGGCCAGCACGAAATTGCCTTCAAGTACGACCACCTGATGGACAAGGCCGACGAACACGGCCTCTACAAGCTGGGCGCCAAGGAAATTGCCGCCCAAGAGGGCGTCAGTTTGACCTTCATGGCCAAGTACAACGAGCGCGAAGGCAACTCGTGCCACATTCACCTCTCGCTGCGCGACGAGGAAAACAACGCCGTGTTCGCCGGTGATGGCCCACACGGGTTCTCAAAGGTCTTCGAGCACTTCTTGGCCGGTCAGCTGAAGTACGGTCGCGAACTGTCCGTATTGCTGGCTCCGAACATCAACTCCTACAAGCGGTTCGTTGAGGGGTCCTTCGCCCCCACCGCACTGTTGTGGGGTCTCGACAACCGCACCTGCGCCTTCCGCGTCGTTGGTCATGGTCCTTCACTTCGTTTCGAATGTCGCGTGCCCGGTGGTGACGTGAACCAGTACATGGCCCTCAGCGCACTGGTGGCGGCCGGTCTGGCCGGTATCGAAGAGGAGTTGGCGCTGCCCGAGGCCTTTGCCGGCAACGCGTACGCCGCCGACGCACCCCGCGTGCCGACGACCTTGCACGAGGCGGCCGAACTCTTCGCCGCCAGCACCATGGCCAGTAAGGCCTTCGGTGACGAAGTGGTCGATCACTACGCCCACGCAGCCCGCGTTGAAGTGGCTGCCTTTAATGCGGCCGTGACCGATTGGGAACGCTACCGAGGATTTGAGCGACTATGAGCACCTACGACGTACTAAACCCCGCCAACGAAACCATCGTTCGCACCATTGAGCTCCACGACGTGGAGAGCGTGGACCGCGTCATTGACCGAGCCCACGAGGTGGGTGACGCCTGGCGTAGCGTAACGCCCGCAGACCGCGGCCGCCTCCTTCGCCGGTTCGCGAACATCGTCGATGAGCACATCGAAGAGTTGGCCCAGCTCGAAGTCGCCAACGCCGGTCACACGATTGGAAACGCGCGCTGGGAAGCGGGCAACGTCCGCGATGTCCTGCACTACTACGCCGCCGCGCCGGAGCGTCACATCGGTAAGCAGATTCCCGTCGCCGGTGGTATCGACCTGACCTTCTACGAGCCGCTGGGCGTCGTTGGCATCATTGTGCCGTGGAACTTCCCGATGCCTATCGCCGGCTGGGGTTTCGCCCCCGCGCTGGCCGCCGGCAACACCGTGGTCTTGAAGCCCGCCATGCAGACGCCCCTCACCGCGATGCGCCTGGGCGAGTTGGCCCTGGAGGCCGGTATTCCTGAGGGTGTCTTCACCGTGGTGCCTGGTGGCGGTTCGTCGGTGGGAAATCGCTTCGTCACGAACGAAAAAGTCCGAAAGGTCTGCTTCACCGGCTCGAGTCCCGTGGGCAAGCAGATTATGGCCGGAGCGGCCGAGCAGATGAAGCGCATCACCCTCGAGCTCGGTGGCAAGAGCGCCAACATCATCTTCGCTGATGCCGACCTCGAGAAGGCCGCCGCGGGTGCCCCCTACGCCGTCTTCGACAATGCCGGACAGGACTGCTGCGCCCGCTCGCGCATTCTGGTGCAGGACTCGGTCTACGACCGTTTCATGGAACTGTTCGAAGTCGCCGTGAAGAACATGAAGGTGATGGACCCCACCAGCACCGAATCGGAGATGGGACCGCTCATCAGCGCCGGCCAGCGCGACACTGTTCGCGGCTACGTGGACGAATCGCTCGTCGCCTTCCGTGGCTCGGCCCCCGAGGGTGCCGGGTACTGGATGGCCCCGACGGTGATGACCTCGGACGGTACCGACCGCGCCTTCCGCGAAGAGATCTTCGGACCCGTGGCCTCGGTGGTCCGCTTCAGCGATGAGGCCGAAGCCGTCCGCATCGCGAACGACTCGCCCTTTGGCCTGTCGGGCTCAATCTGGACCCGAGACTCGGGTCGCGCACTTCGTGTGGCGCGCGGAGTGGAGACGGGGGCGCTCAGCGTCAACTCGAACTCCTCCGTTCGCTACGCCACCCCCTTTGGTGGATTCAAGCAGTCCGGCATCGGTCGAGAACTCGGCCCCGACGCCCTGCGTGCATTCAGTGAAGAAAAGAATGTCTTTATCTCAACGGAGGAATAATGGGTCGTCTCGATGACAAAGTTGCAGTAATCACGGGTGCCGCCAGCGGCATTGGCCGCGCCACCGCGCTCCGCTTCGCGGCCGAGGGCGCCAAGGTCGTCGTCGCTGACATGTCGGTGGAAGCCGGCACGGCGCTGGCTGATGAAATCGGCGGTCTGTTCGTGAACGTGAACGTGGCCGAGGAGGCCAGCGTGATTGCCATGTTCGACGCCACCATCGCCGCCTACGGCAAGCTCGACATCCTCTTCAACAACGCCGGCATTTCGCCCAACGACGACGACTCCATCCTCACGACGGGTGTCGAGGCGTGGCAGCGCGTGCAGGACGTGAACCTGAAGTCGGTCTACTTCTGCTGCAAGTACGGCATCCCCTTCATGCAGCAGCAGGGCAAGGGCTCCATCATCAATGTGGCGTCCTTCGTGGCCATCATGGGTTCGGCGACGTCGCAGATCTCCTACACCGCCTCCAAGGGTGGCGTGCTGTCGATGACGCGTGAACTCGGCGTGCAGTTTGCGCGCGAGGGCATTCGCATCAACGCTCTGTGCCCTGGCCCGGTCAACACCCCACTGCTCAAGGAGCTCTTCGCCAAGGACCCCGAGCGCGCCGCGCGCCGGCTCGTCCACGTGCCGATGGGCCGTTTCGCCGAGCCCGAGGAAATGGCCAGCGCCGTGTTGTTCTTGGCCAGCGATGACTCGTCGTTCATGACGGCGAGCACCTTCCTGGTTGACGGTGGCCTCTCGGCCGCCTACGTCACGCCGCTGTGAGGATCAACTAAGTAGGAGTGTGTCGAGGGGGACGGGTCGTACCTCGGGCGTGTAATAGTCGCTCAGGTACTTCTCGCCCTCGTCACACATGATGGTCACGATGGTCTGGCACTCGGGGAACCGCTCGCGAATAATCCGAGCGGCCACGATATTGGCCCCCGAACTCGGGCCCACGAGAAGTCCGTGCTCGCGGGCTAGTCGACGCATCTCGCTGATGGCGTTGTCGCTGTGCACGTCGACCACGACGTCAACCTCGGCGCTGTGTCGGGCGTAAATGCCCGGCACGAACCCGTCGGCGATGCCCTCGATTTTGTGAAGTCCCGTGTCACCACACAAGATGGTGCAGGACTCGCTGGGCTCGAGACCGACGAGGAGAAGATCGGGATTGGCGGCGCGGAGCGCCTGCCCGACGCCAATAAGTGTGCCACCGGTGCCGACGCCCATGATGAAGACGTCGGGAACGAGCCCGTCGGGGAGTTGGCGAAGGATCTCGGGCCCTAACCATTCCCGATTTTCTTCAACATTCCATTCGGATTCAAATTGCTGCGGCGCGAAGTAGCCCGGCCGCGAGCCGAGCTCCTTGGCCGCCTCGAGCGCACCATTGACGTGGAAGTTACCCACCGTCACTAGGGTCGCCCCAAAGGCGCTCGAGATGGCGGAGCGTTCGGGGCTGAGCCCCTCGGGCATGATGACCACCATCGGGTACCCCTTGACGGCGGCCACCATGCTCATGGCGTTACCGGTATTGCCGCTCGAGGCCTCGACAATGGTGTCACCGGGGCGAAGTAGCCCCTCCCGTTCAGCTCGTTCAATGATGAACTTGGCCATCCGAGCCTTGATCGACCCCGAGGGATTGAGGTATTCGAGCTTGAGCCAGAAACCGTCGACGTTGAGCAGCGGCGTGTTGCCGATGACGTCGAGCACCGTGCGAGAAGCGAGTGAGGACACAGTCCCTCCTTGATCCCACGCACCGTTGCGTGGTCACGTCTCGAATCTACACAGAACCGCCCCGAAAGGCGAGGCTTAGTAGCGGTAGGTGTCGCCCTTGTAGGGGCCGGTCACCGACACGCCGATGTAGTCGGCCTGCTCCTTGGTGAGCGTCGTCAGCTTGACCCCCAACGCGTCGAGGTGGAGTCGCGCCACCTTCTCGTCGAGGTGCTTGGGCAAGACGTAGACCTTCTTCTCGTAGGCGCTGGCGTTGGTGTGCAGTTCAATCTGCGCCATGACCTGGTTGGTGAAGGAGTTGCTCATCACGAAGCTCGGGTGACCGGTGGCGTTGCCGAGGTTCAGCAGACGACCTTCGGACAGCAGGATGATGGCCCGTCCGTTAGGCAAGATCCACTTGTCAACCTGCGGCTTGATGGTCTCGCGACGAGCGCCGGGCAGGTTGGCCAGACCGGCGATGTCGATCTCGTTGTCGAAGTGACCGATGTTGCCCAGGATGGCCTGGTGTTTCATCATCATGATGTGGTCGACGGTGACGATGTCGCGGTTACCCGTGGCGGTGATGATGATGTCGGCGTAGGGGAGGGCTTCTTCGAGCGTGGTGACCTGGAAGCCGTCCATGGCCGCCTGCAGGGCACAGATGGGGTCGATTTCGGTCACGATGACACGAGCGCCCTGGCCGCGGAGGGACTCGGCCGAGCCCTTACCCACGTCGCCGTAGCCGCAGACGATGGCGACCTTGCCACCAATCAAGGTGTCGGTGGCCCGGTTGATGCCGTCGATGAGAGAGTGGCGGCAGCCGTACTTAT
>DAIPLC010000053.1:0-8870 GCA_036769405.1 Acidimicrobiales bacterium | reverse complement strand
GTGGTGGACACCGCTAAGAAGTTGATTGGTTCGGCCATTAAGTCCGCTGGCTACACGGTGTTTCCTTCGGAAGCCACTGACTGGCGCTCCATTGCTGACCAGGTCGCTCAGGCCAAGGCTGACGCAGTCGTCCTCGGCTCGGTTGACGTTCCCACGGTCTCGGCCTTCATGCAGGCATTCGAGCAGGCGCACTACACCCCGAAGGTGATGATTGCGACCGCTGGTCCCGACCAGGGATCCTCCTTCATCAAGGCAGTCGGTGCCAAGAACGCTGACGGCATCATGGTCCCGAACACCTGGTACGGCGAGTCGGCCAACCCACTGTCGCAGAAGATGGTTGCCGAGTACATCAAGCAGTACGGTGGCACGCCCGCTGGTGTGAACGCTGACATTGCTGAGGCCTACACCGTTGGTGAGACTGCCGTGGCCGCCGTGAACGCGACCAAGAGCCTCAACAACGCCAAGATCATCACGTGGCTGCACTCGGGTGCGGTTACCAACACGGTTGAAGGCACGGTCTCGTTCGACAAGGTCGGTGAGAACCTGTCGCAGATTGCCTACACGTTCCAGTGGCAGAACGCTGGTACCAAGTTCGTCCAGGTCAACCCCGTCAGCGACAAGAAGTCCGTCGCTGTCGAGTTGCCCAAGAACGCCTGGGGTAAGTAACCCTTGTTTACTTCAAATGTGGTGCACGCCCTGATTGACGGGGTGCTCACCGGATCGGTCTACGCGCTGATGGCGACGGGTCTTACCCTGATCTTCGGCGTTATGGAAATCATCAACGTGGCCCAGGGTATCTTCGTGATCCTCGGTGCCTACTTGAGCTACTACCTTCAGCAACACTTTGGTATTGACCTGTTCGCCGGTCTGCTCATCACGATTCCCACCATGTTTGTGGTGGGGATCGTGGTGCAGCGGCTCTTCCTGGCCCGCCTCAAGGGCCCGGAAAAGACGGCGATGTCGATTCTCGTGACCTACGCCATTTCGTTGGTCATCGAGGGCATCTTGAACATTGCCTTTACCGTCAACAACGTGCAGCTGAATGCGTCGTACACGAACAAGTCCTTCCAGGTGTTCGGGGTCTACATTCCCTACATCTACTTCCTGGGCTTCCTGTTGGCCATTGTCCTGTTGAGCGGTTTGTACTACATGCTGTACCGGACGCGCTTCGGCGCTTCCATCCGTGCTTCACTCGCCGACCAGTCCGCCGCCGCACTTGTCGGTATCGATGTCAAGAAGGTCTCGACCATCTGCTTCGGTATCGGCATTGCGGTGACGGCGGCCGGCGGCATGGTGTTCGGGGCGACCAACGCCTTCAACGCCTCCACCAGCTATGACCTCATCTCCCGCCTGCTCACCATCATCGTCCTCGGTGGTATGGGATCGCTGGCGGGTGCCTTGGTCGCCGGTATCGCCATGGTGACCCTGGAAGACCTCGTTGGCGCCATCTGGTCGCCGGTCTGGTCGACCATGGCCTTCTTCGTGGTCCTCGTAATCGTTCTCTCGTTCCGACCACAGGGTCTGTTCGGCCAGCAGTCAGCGAGGGCCGCATAATGTCGAGCCAGTTCACTTCTGTCTTTTCGCGTCCCGCCACCTGGGTATGGGCCCTCTGCGGCCTCCTGGCGCTGACGTTCCCCCTCTACGAGACTGACCCGGCGTACCAGCAGATTGGCGTCTACACGCTGATCTTCGTGGCCTGCGCCACCTCGTGGAACATGTTCTCCGGCTACTCGGGCTACGTGAACCTGGGTGCCGCAGTGTCCTACGGCACCGGCGCCTACACCTTGTCGATTATCGCGGTGCACACGCACCCCAATAATCTGCCCGGTGGCGCCTCCGAGTTCTGGTTGATTCCCTTGGCCGGTCTCGCCGCCATGGTCGTGGCCGTGCCAATTGGGCTTATTGCCCTGCGGGTCCGACGCCACACCTTCGTGGTCATCACCATCGCCATCTTCTTCACCTTCCAGCTGATCGCTATCAACGCGAGCTTCACTGGTGGTACCGGTGGCCTCTCCCTGCCCTACATTCCGTGGGGCGCGAGCTACTTCGACATTCCCTTCTACTACCTAGCCCTCGGGATGAGCATCTTCGCCATCATCCTTTCGGCGCTCGTTCGTCGGAGTCGCTTCGGTCTGCAGTTGCTGGCCATTCGAGACGACGAAGACCGGGCCATGGGTCTGGGTGTCGAAGTGGGCAAGGTCAAGCTCACGGGCTACGTGATGTCGGCCTTCACCATTGGTATGGCCGGTGGGCTTTTCGCCTTGTTGCAGGGTCAGATCTACCCGCAGTTCGTCTTCGACCCGCTGTTCGACATCTCGATTGCCTTGATGTGCTTCTTCGGTGGTTTCGGCACGTTGGTCGGTCCGGTCCTCGGCGCCGCGGTGCTCGAATCGAGCCAGCAGTACCTCACGGTGCAGTACTCGAACGGCTCGCTCTACTTGATTCTGTTCGGTGGACTGTTCTTGTTCGTCATTCTCTTCATGCCCCAGGGCATTGTGGTGTTCATTCGTCAAAAAGCAAAGCAGCGCAGTGACCGGCAGATTGCCGCCGCAGCCGCAGCGGGGAGCAACGCATGAGTGCGATGTTGGAAGTTCGCGGCGTCGCGCGCGCCTTCGGTGGTGTCAAGGCCCTCAACGGTGTCAACCTCACAGTCGAGCGAGGATCGATCACCGGCCTCATCGGACCGAACGGCTCCGGTAAGACCACGTTGTTCAACGTCATCACCGGCTACGTGACCCCGGACTCGGGAACCGTCAGCTTTGAGGGCACTGACATCACCCGCTCGAAGCCCAACCAGGTTTTCGCGTTGGGCGTTGGTCGGACCTTTCAGTTGACCCGTATCTTTAGTCGTCTGTCGGTGCTCGAGAACATGCTCGTCGCTACCCAGCGCAAGGAATCGTGGCTACGCGGGCTGACCCGCGGCATGTCCTCGAGCGATGAACTCGAGAGCGCCATGGAGTGGCTCAAGTTCGTCGGTCTCGACGGCAAGTCCCACCTCGAAGCCGGCGCCCTCTCCTACGGACAGCGCAAGCTTCTCGAGCTGGCCTACGTATTGGTCGCCAACCCCGACGTCATCATGCTGGACGAACCGGCCGGTGGTGTCAACCTCACGCTGATCAACGAAATCGGCGAGAAGATTCAGGCCCTCAACGAGCAGGGGAAGACCTTCCTCGTGGTGGAGCACAACATGGAGTTCGTCATGAAGATCTGTCACACCGTGACGGTGATGCACCAGGGTGCGGACCTCACCAGCGGGCCACCCGCGGAAGTCCGGGCAAACCCCGCGGTGCTCGACGCCTACCTCGGTGGCGGCGACGACGAAGACGAAGAGGTCGGCCAATGAGCAATCCAGAGTTCGTAACGTTTAGCGGCGTCTTCGCCGGCTACGGCGGCGGCGACGTCTTGAAGGACGTGGCCTTTTCCGTTCCGCAGGGTGGCATCACGACCATCGTGGGCCCCAACGGGTCGGGTAAGTCGACGCTGCTGAAGACCGTGTCGGGTCTCGTGCGGCCACGCCTCGGTCAGATCATGTTCAAGGGCGAGAACCTGGTGGGCAAGTCGGCCCGCGAGATTCTCAACCTCGGCGTAGTGCAGGTACCCCAGAACCACAGTCTCTTCCGAGAAATGACCGTGGAAGAAAACGTGGCGCTCGGGGCCTTCCTCGTCAAGGACAAGAAGGTCGTGGCCTCGCGCTTGGCCAACTTGAAGGAGATGTTCCCGATTGTGGCCCAGCGCGCCAACGACAAGGCCGGTTCCTTGTCGGGCGGTCAGCAGCGTCTGGTGGAGTTCGCCCGCTGCTTGATGCTCGAGCCAGACCTGGTCGTGCTCGACGAACCCTCGATGGGCCTGGACCCGAAGACCCTCAAGGTCATGTTCCAGACCGTCAAGATGATGAATGAGGCCGGTCGCACCGTGCTGCTCGTGGAGCAGAACGCCCGTCAGGCTCTTAAGATGTCCGACTACGGCGTCGTCCTCGAGAACGGCCACGTCCGCCTCTCCGGCACCGGCAGTGAAGTACTGAATCACCCAGAAATCGGCGCCCTCTACCTCGGTGGTGGCGCCCAGAGCACCAAAGAAGGCGGACAGGCCTAATGGCACACACACTTGGATGGATTGGCGCCGGTCGCATGGGCGCCGAAATGGCCGGTCGTTTGATCAAGGCCGGTAACGACGTCACCGTGCAGAACCGCACCCGCTCGAAGGCCGAAGCGGTGTCGAGTCTCGTCGTCGACACCCCCGCCGACCTCGGTGACCGTGACATCGTCTTCGTTATGGTCTCGGCCAATGACGACCTGATTGAAGTCACCACTGGTCCGAACGGCGTCTTGACCAACCCCGACCACGCCCCGAAGATCCTCGTCGACTGCTCGACGGTCTCGGTGGAGACCTCGGCCATCGTTCGCGCCGCCTGCGCCGCTCGGGGCACGGCCTTCCTGGCCGCACCCATCAGCGGTAACCCCAAGGTCGTCTCGTCCGGTAACGCCACGCAGGCCGTCTCGGGCACCCGCGAGGCCTACGACGTCGTCAAGCCCTACCTCGAGAGCATCTCGAAGTCGGCCGTCTACGTGGGTGACGACGAAGTCGCTCGCCTCGTAAAGATTTGCCACAACATGATGCTCGGCATCGTGACCCAGGCCATGGCCGAGATCACGGTGTTGGCTGAAAAGGGCGGCGTCAAGCGCAGCGCCTGGCTCGACTTCCTCAACTCCTCGGTGATGGGCTCGGTCTTCACCAAGTACAAGTCACCGGCCTTCGTGAACCTCGACTTCACGCCAACCTTCACGCCGACGCTGCTGCGTAAGGACTTTGACCTCGGTATGCACGCCGCCTACGAGCTCGACGTGTCGATGCCCGTTTCGGCCCTGTGCACCGAGATTGTCAAGGCCTCCTATGGTGCCGGTTACACCGACGACTTCTCGATCCTGCTGCTCGAAGCGGCTCGTGCGTCGGGCCTCAAGCTCGAGCCCGAGAACATCCCCGTCGACGACGGCCTGTCGGGTACCAACTGATGGAAGGCTTCGGTCCCGTTATTGCTGCCCCCGGCCACATGGGGGTGGACTACGAGGAGCGCGTTGACTTTGACCGTCTGCGCAACTACCGCCTGAGTCGGGCCCGTGAGGCGCTTGAGAACTCGGAGTTCGGCGCACTGCTGCTGTTCGACTTCTACAACATCCGTTACGTCTCCGGTACGTGGGTGGGTGGTGCGCTGGGCGACAAGATGACCCGCTACTGCTTGCTAACCCGTGGGGGAGAGCCCATTGTCTGGGACTTCGGTTCGGCCGCTCGTCACCACAAGCTCTTCTCGCCGTGGCTCGAGCCCGACAACTGCCGCTCTGGCATGCTCGGTATGCGCGGAGCCGTAGCCCCCAAGGCGGGTCTCTTCGAGCGGGCCGTCAAGGAACTGGCCGGACTGCTGCGCGACGCCGGTGTGGCGAACATGCCCATTGGTGTCGACATTGTCGAACTGCCAATGTTGTTCGAACTGCAGAAGAACGGTATCGACGTTCGTGATGCCCAGCAGACCATGCTCGACGCTCGCGTCATCAAGAACCAGGACGAGATCATGCTCCTCAGCCAGGCTGCGGCCATGGTTGACGGGGTCTACCAGGACATCTTCGAGGCGTTGAAGCCCGGGGTGCGTGAGAACGAGATTGTGGCGCTCGCCAACAAGCGTCTCTACGAGATGGGCTCGGACCAGGTCGAAGCCGTCAACGCGATTTCCGGTGAACGGTGCAACCCGCACCCCCACAACTTCACCGACCGCATCATTCGCCCCGGCGACCAGGCCTTCTTTGACATCATTCACTCCTACAACGGCTACCGCACGTGCTACTACCGCACGCTGGCGGTGGGCTCGGCCACGCCGCCGCAGCACTCTGCCTTCGCCCAGGCCCGGGAGTGGATGGATAAGGCCATCGACCTGGTGCAGCCGGGTAACTCGACGGACATGATTGCCGAGGCCTGGCCCAAGGCCACCGAGTTCGGTTTCGCCGACGAGATGGCTGCCTTCGGTCTGCAGTTCGGTCACGGTCTGGGACTTGGTCTGCACGAGCGGCCCATCATCTCGCGTCTCAACTCGCTCGATGACCCCATCGAACTCAAAGTCGGCATGGTCTTCGCCCTGGAGACGTACTGCCCCGCCAGCGATGGTCAATCGGCCGCCCGCTTGGAGGAAGAGATCGTGGTGACCGAAAACGGTCCCGCGGTGCTGACCAAGTTCCCCTGTCAAAAACTCATGATCGCCAACGAGTACTAGGAGTAGTGCATGACCATTGAATCACTAGACCTCGACGCCAAACTGGGGCTCTACCGCTCCCAGGTCGAACTGCGTCAGTTTGAAAAGCGGGCCTACGACTTGTTCCTCGAGAACTACGTCAAGGGCACCAGCCACCTCTCGCTCGGCCAGGAGGCCATCGCGGCCGGCTTCGCCGCCGCGATGCGCGAGGATGACTACACCTTCGCCACCTACCGTGGCCACGCCCACACCCTGGCGCGTGGGGTGCCGATGACCGGCGTCCTCGCCGAGCTCATGGGTCGCACCAACGGTCTGATGGCCGGTAAGGGTGGGTCGATGCACCTGACCTCGGTGGAGCACGGCGTGATGGGCTCCTACGCCATCATTGGTGCCCACTTGCCGATTGCCTGCGGCGCGGCCTGGTCGGCCCAGTACCGCGGCAGTGGCCAGGTGGCCGTCTGCTTCTTCGGTGACGGCACGACCAACATTGGTGCCTTCCACGAAGCGCTGAACTTCGCCGCCATCTGGAAGCTCCCGGTGGTCTTCGTCTGCGAGAACAACCTCTGGATGGAGTACACCCGTACCTCGGAGATCACGGCCGTGGAGCACCCCGCGGCCGACCGCGCTAGCGCCTACGGCCTCGAGTCGATCATCGTCGACGGCAACGACGTCGACGCCGTGTTCGAAGTCGCCAAGAAGGCCATCGACCGCGCCCGCGCCGGTGAGGGCCCCTCGATGATTGAGGCCAAGACCTACCGACAGGCCGGCCACAGCCGGGCCGACCCGGGTAAGTACCGCCCCGACGAGGAAGTGGCCGAGTGGTTGGCCAAGGACCCGATTCCGATGTACCACGCGCGCTTGTTGGCCGAAGGGGCCACCGAGGCGCAGTTGAGTGAGATTGACCGCGCGGTTGCCGCGATGGTCGACCTCGCCACTGAAGAGGCGAAGGCCGGCGAAACACCCGGCGTTGAGCTGTTAATGAAGGACGTATGGGCTGATGGAGGCTCCGCATGGCGCAACTAACTTTTCGTGAAGCAATCGCTCGGGGCATCGCCCAGGAGATGCGTCGTGACGAATCGGTCTTGATGATCGGTGAAGACATCGGCGCCGCCGGTGGTGTCTTTAAGGGCACCGTCGGCCTCTTTGAGGAGTTCGGTGGCGTCCGCGTTCGCGACACGCCAATTTCCGAGCAGGCCATTTTGGGCGCCGCCATGGGTGCGGCGATGACGGGCCTGCGCCCAATCGCCGAAATCATGTTCTCGGACTTCTTTGCCGTGTGCTGGGACATCGTGGTCAACGAAATCGCCAAGTCGCGGTACATGACCAATGGTCAGATGACGTTCCCCCTGGTAATTCGCTCCGGTAACGGTGGGGGACTGCGCTTCGGTGCGCAGCACTCGCAGTCCGTCGAGAACTGGGCCATGCAGGTGCCTGGCCTGAAGGTCGTCGTGCCGTCGAATGCACTCGACGTCATTGGTCTCATGGCCGCGGCCGTGCGCGACCCCGACCCCGTCATCTTCCTCGAAGCCAAGGCCCTCTACGCCACCAAGATGGAAGTGCCGGACGGTGAGATTGTGGACACCCTCGGTACCGCCAAGGTGGTTCGCCAGGGTTCGAGTGCGACCATCGTGACGATTGGCGCCATGGTGCCTCGCTCGCTGGCCGCCGCCGAGGAACTGGCCGCTCAGGGCATTGACTGCACCGTGGTTGACGTGCGCTCACTCATTCCCCTCGACACGCAGACCATCCTCCGTGAAGTGTCGGCCACTGGCCGCCTCTTCACCGTCGAGGAGAACCCGCGGGTCCTGGGCTGGGGCGCCGAGATCAGCTCGATCGTCGCCGAGGAGTTGTTCTACGACCTCGACGGTCCCATCGTGCGCATCACGACGCCGCACATTCCACTGCCGGCCGCTGACGCGCTCGAGGACATGGCAATTCCATCAGTTGCGCGCATCGTTGAGGAGATTTCTCGCTCGATGAACGGGTAGTATCGTCGTATGACGGATTCACCTTTTCTTCACGTTCAGCGTGGTGAGGGTAACGTCTCGTTCTTCGGCCCGGTCCCCTTGGGATCTGGTAAACCATCGACGCGCGAGAACCAAGTACGCCTGGAATTTCAGGCGTTGCTCGAGACCATCGCCGCTCAAGAAGCAACACTCATCCTGCCGTACTTCGACGCCAACATGGCCTTCGCGATTGGCTGTCACATCCGTGACGCCGCCCTCGCGATGGAGGCCGCGCTGACCATCGAAGTAGTGGTCCACGACCAACAGATCTTCCGTGTCGCGATGGAGGGCTCCACGCCCACCAACTTCGACTACGCCCGCCGTAAGCGGAATCTGACCAATCTGCACCAGCGCAGTTCCTACGCGCTGGCCATTGAGGCCGAACTGGGTCGCAACGTGGTCGAGCGCATGGCGCTCAACCCCCGCGACTACGGCCTCTACGGTGGTTGCGTGCCGATTCGGGTGGCCGGTGCCGGCATGATTGGCACCGTGACGGTGTCGGGGTTGCCCCAGCACGAAGACCACCGCCTGGTGGTCGAGGCGCTGGCCGCGCAGGCTGACATCGACTTGTCGGACCTCATCGCCACGCTATAGGGCAGTGGACTCCTTCGACGATCTCCTCACCCAGG
>DAIPLC010000052.1:0-8903 GCA_036769405.1 Acidimicrobiales bacterium | reverse complement strand
CCACCACTTCCCTCGGGCATGCCGGCCCGTTGGCTCAGAAACTGCAGCGCCTGATTTTCAGCGACCACGGCGCCAGCTGATTCGAGCCAGCTCGTTCCGTTGAGCGCCGAGGCGGCGACCACCATGTCAAAGAATCGCGAGTTCATGGTCGGGGCATTCGGGATGAAGGCGAGGAATGCGGGCGAGTCGATGGAAACGACCCGGGGGGCCAGCTCGTCACCAAAGAAGCGGAGTACCTCAACCGCGTTGCGCCCCTCTTCGGTGATGAGGCCGTCGAGCGAGGGCATCGGCGTGAGGCCGTGACTGCCGTAATCGAGGGGGGCATCCATTTCGAGCCGCTCTCGACAGTGGGCGAAGATGGCCTCCGCTAGTACGGGGTCATAGGTAAACATGGGGTGCGCCATTGCACGTCCTTTCTCTGCATCGACCATCGTAGACAGCCGACGAGCGGCTGTGTGAGTAGACCCTAAGATTTCAGGTATGACCACAACACGCGTTGGCTTTCTCGGGCCAGAGGGTTCCTTTTCACACGAGGCTGTGACGGTCCTCGGTGTGGGCGAACCCGTCGCGTTCCCCCGCATCGCCGACGTGCTTTCGCGCGTCGCATCAGGTGAATTGGAGGCGGGGCTGGTCCCGTTGGAAAACGCCATTGAAGGTACCGTCTCGGCGACCATTGACGGCATGGTCTTCGACCACGATCTGATGATCGTGGCCGAAGTCGTCTTGCCGATTGCTCTCCATCTCGTATCCCGACCGGGCGTGGCGCTCGGCGAACTCACGCGAGTGGCGAGTCACTCCCACGCCCTCGCACAGGCCCGCGGTTTTCTCACCACGTTGCCGTCGGTCGAGCTCGTTGAGACGACATCGACGTCACAGGCGGCCGCTGACGTTGCGGCCACGGTGGAGCCCTGGGCGGCCGTCTCCTCGAAATTAGCGGCCCAACTCTTTGGTCTCGAGGTGCTCGCTGAGAACGTTGCAGACCACTCCGGCAACGCCACGCGGTTTGTTCTGGTGCGTCGCCACGACATCGCCGCCCCGACCGGTAATGACCGGACGCTCATTGTGTGCTTCCAGGACGACGACCGACCCGGCTCACTCCACAGCGTGCTGGGTCGCTTTGCCGCCCGCGACATCAACTTGACCAAGATCGAGAGCCGTCCGACGAAGACCGGATTAGGTGACTACTGCTTCGTTGTTGAATTTGATGGTCACATTGCTGATGATGTCGTTGCTGATTGTTTGTCCGATATCCAGGCACATCTCATGCACGTGAAATTCCTTGGCTCCTACCCAGTAACTGGCGAAATTGCCTCAGTTCATCGCGCTGAAGTGTCCGTGGCCCGGTCCGAGGCCGCCCAGTGGATGCAGGGTCTCCAGTCGCGCATCACGAAAGTGAAGTAGATCAGTACGTCGAGACGCAGTGGGCGTGACTCGGGTAACGGGGATTTTCAGCGTCCAGAATGACATCCCAATCGATAATTCGTTGTCGCGATGCCCCGACAAAAGCCCGTAACTCTTCCTACAGCTGTGTTCTCACAAGGCGCGAACCGGGTATTCGGACCTCACGCCTACTGTCGTTCGTTGCGGGGTCAAGAAAATGAATGCTCGAGGTTTCTACCTTTCCCCCGTTGTCTGACCATCTTTTTTTCGCGACAAATCGCCGCAGACGTGGGCCGAAATGCAAAGTGGCCTCGACCATCAATAGTTCTCGGAAGCTACCGCTGGGGGGCGAGCCACTGCGGGTACTCGAAGAAAACCGACGTTCCTAATTGAACTGGGGGAACATTGCGAACGTCCCCATCGCGGTTGAAACTACACCCATGACCTTCCCCATCATTCAATCAAGCATCACGCGATTCATTGCGATTGTGGTTCTCCTGTCGCTTACCACCTTTGGTGGACACGTCACCGAGGTGTCGGCAGCCCCGCTGGTCTCGACCGTGGCCCTGGCCCCGGTCTTCAATGCCCAAAACGGCACCGCCCAGGGCGAGGACCAAGATACTTACACGTCACTAGTGTGCCAGACCGTCACGAGTTGTGTGGGCATTGGTTTTGGGACGCAGAACAATGGAATCCTCGCGACGGGTGACCCGACCACGTGGAATGGCAGCAACAGTGCCACCACCCCCATTCCAACTGGGAACACTGTTGACGCGGTGAGTTGCGTTTCAACCTCCCTCTGCGTCGGCATTGTGGCCGTGATTGCGCCCAATCCTTCGCTGCCGACGCTTCAAGAAGTTCACGTCGGAGACCCCCTGGTCTGGGCGAGTGAAACAAGTGGTGGTGTCACCGTGCCAGCCGGAGAGAATCTCTACGCACTGAGTTGTGACTCGACGACAGACTGCGTTGCCCTCGGTTCTGAAGGGTCGGCACCGATTGTTTTGACGGGCGATCCAGCGTCGTGGGGTACCGCTGTACCAGAGGTCTCCTCTCAACTGCCCAGTTCCTACACGATCCAGACCTTTACGTGCCAGCACGTAACGTCCTGTGTGGCCACCGGCTACAGCTCGCTTGATGGACGACTCTTTATCCTGGCCGGGGATCCCAAAACGTGGGGCATCGCGCAAACGACGTGGCTGTCACTGACCGAAAATTCCCTGCAAAACTTTGCATGTGTGGCCGTCGATACCTGCTCGGCCTTCGGGGCTGACGCAGTGTCGGGTGCACCCTACGTCCTGACCGGTAATCCGACGACGTGGAGCGTGACGGGTCTTCAGCGCGAATTTCTGCCCCCCACCATCGATTTCATTAGCAATCTGGCCTGCGTGAACCAGACGTCGTGTGTTGCCTTCGGGGGCAGCAACGGAAGCTCTGTGGCTATCGCGGGAAATCCGATGACCTGGAGCACGGCGACCCCGAGTCCTCTTAACACCACCAACCTGTCCCCATGGATGGGAACGGTTGAGGCATTGAGCTGTCTCGCGGGGAACTTCTGCGCAGTCATGGCGGCTGACTCAGTGTCGCACCAGTACGTGTTGACGGGAAGCCCAATGGACTTTCCTAAGCAGATTCTTCGACCCCTGAACCCGACAACGCAACCATCGCTCGCCGTCGTTGACGTAATAAGTCAGATCTCGTGTTTCGCCGGTCCCCAATGCGTGGCGCTCGGGGGCTCCCTAAACGGCCACAGCGTTGTGATAGTCGGGAATCCTCGACAATGGGGCTCCTCGAATCTCAAGCCGTTTCTCATGCCTAATTCCGGTTTGCTGACCAGCCTCAGTTGCGTTTCACCCACGTCCTGCGTCGGCATTGGTAGCAGCGCAAAGTTCAATAACTTCGTCATTGTCGGGAATCCGCTGACCTGGAAACCCTCGCAAGCCACCCCCATCGTGTTGCGTAAGAATCAACTCTTCGGCACCTCCTTCCTTTCCGGACTGAAGTGCATCACTCTTGAGTCCTGCGTCGCGGTCGGTGGCGCTGAACCCGCGGGCAGTGGCGCCAATTTTGTGCTCACTGGAAATCCCCGGTCATGGACGAAGGGGCAAGGCGTCGAAACGGCTATCAAGCCAAGCGTTTCGAGCTTCGACTGCACGTCAAGTACGTCGTGCGTCCTGTACGGCACGACGCCAAAGGGCACCGTGCTGCTCACGGGTGCTCCCGGTTCGTGGAGATCCTCAGCGGGAATTGCGCTTCGCACACCGGCCCTGAAACCAGGTGACGTAACGTCACAAGGTGTCGGACCCACGTCGTTGGCGTCAACGGTCAAGTGCACCTCGGTAACGTCGTGCTACGTACTGGGCTACGACAGCAATGGCAACGCGTATCTTGTCCGAGGGAATCCCGCAACCTGGACGGCAAGTAGCGCCCAGCGATTTGCAGCATCCACTGGCTTCAGCGCCGCGGCGTTTCAGAGCATTGGGTGCAGCCCGACCTCGTGTTTTGTTGCCGGAGGAACGGCCACGGAACTGTTTCTCGCGAAGCTCTAACCACCTCGCGGTAGTCAAAGACAAAACGCCAGTGACGTACTGTCACTGGCGTTTTGTGCTGTGGCGGAGGAGGTGGGATTTGAACCCACGGTGAGTTTCCCCACGCCGGTTTTCAAGACCGGATCATTCGGCCGCTCTGACACCCCTCCATCTCTAATTCTAGTGGAATCGCATCCTGGCGCTCAACGGCGTATCGCTACGAGAGTGATTCGTCTTCGCCTCACTGGTGCGATGCCGTTAGCAAAGCGCACCTGCGGGATAAAAAAATCCCCCTCCTCGCGGAGGGGGATTTTTCGAGTGCTGCGGCCTAGCCCTTTTTGCGAGCGCGGGCGCGACCGGCCTGATCAAGGATGACCTTGCGAAGGCGGACCGACTTAGGCGTAATTTCTACGGCCTCGTCGTCAGCGATGAACTCGAGCGCCTGCTCGAGTGACATAACCGTGGCGGGCGTAATGCGCTCGGTGTGGTCGGAACCAGAGGCGCGCATGTTCGTGAGCTTCTTTTCCTTGGTCGGGTTGACGTCCATCTCCTCGGAGCGGGAGTTCTCGCCGACGATCATGCCTTCGTACACTTCGGTACCGGGTGACACGAACAACGTGCCACGGGCTTCGAGGTCGATCAATGCGTTGGCCGTCGTGGCACCCTTGCGGTCGGCCACCAGCACGCCATTGGCGCGGAGGCGGATGGGGCCGAACCAGGGCTCGTAACCGTCAAAGTTCGTGTGCATCATGCCCGCGCCGCGCGTTTCGGTCATGAACTCGGTACGGATACCGACCAGACCACGGGCGGGAATCTTCCACTCGAGGCGGACCCAGCCGGTGCCGTGGTTAATCATGTCGATCATGCTGCCCTTGCGGGTGGCGAGGAGCGTCGTAATGGCACCGACGAACTCTTCGGGCGTGTCAATGGTGACGTGCTCGACGGGCTCGTAGGTCTTGCCGTCGATGACCTTGACCACGACCTGGGGCTTACCAACGGTGAGCTCGAAGCCCTCACGGCGCATCGTCTCAATGAGGATGGCGAGCTGCAGTTCACCACGACCCTGGACTTCCCAAGCGTCGGGACGCTCGGTATTGAGCACGCGAAGCGACACGTTACCAACGAGCTCCTTGTCGAGGCGGTCCTTGACCTGACGGGCGGTGAGGAGCTTGCCCTCGGAACCGGCGAGGGGCGAGGTGTTGATGCCGATGGTCATGGACAAGCTGGGCTCGTCCACGGTCAGTGGCGTCAACGGAATGGGGTTCTCGGGGGCGGCCGGTGTTTCGACAATAGAAATGGTTTCGAAACCGGCCACGGCGACGATGTCGCCGGGTCCCGCCTTGTCGGTGGGGACGCGGTCGAGGGCCTTGGTGATGAAGAGCTCGGAGACCTTGGCGTACTCAATGGTGCCGTCAACGTGGCACCACGCGACGCGGGAGCCGCGCTCGAGTTCACCGTTGATGACGCGAAGCAGGGCCAGACGACCGAGGTAGGGCGAGGCGTCGAGGTTGCAGACCAGTGCCTGCAGGCCGTGGCCCTCGGTGTACTCGGGAGCCGGAACGTAGTCCACGATGGTCTGGAACAGTGGGGTGAGGTCGCCACTGGTGTCATCGATGTTCGTCGAGGCCCAGCCCTGACGGGCCGAGGCGTAGAGAATGGGGAAGGAGATCTGCTCTTCGTCCGCGTCGAGGTCAAGGAAGAGGTTCTCTACTTCCGACACCACTTCAGTGGTGCGGGCGTCGGCTCGGTCGACTTTGTTGATCACGAGCACGACGGGCAGGCGCTTCTCGAGAGTCTTACGCAGTACGAAACGCGTCTGAGGCAGGGGGCCTTCAGCGGCGTCGACGAGCAGGATAACGGCGTCGACCATGGCCAGACCACGTTCCACTTCACCACCGAAGTCGGCGTGGCCGGGGGTGTCGATGATGTTGATCGTGAGGTCGTTGTACTGAACGGCCGTGTTCTTGGCGAGGATGGTAATTCCCTTCTCGCGCTCGAGGTCACCAGAGTCCATGACTCGTTCGGCAACCGCTTCGTGCGCGGTGAAGGAGCCCGTTTGGCGGAGCATGGCGTCGACCAAAGTGGTCTTGCCGTGGTCAACGTGGGCAATGATGGCAATATTACGGAGGGAGGTACGAAGTGTCATGTCTGTCCTACGCTAGTAGGCATTGGCCTTCAGCGCGGAACTAGGCCGCGGCCGTAAGTACCTGGCGCCGCTGTACCACCGCGGCCCGAACGATGTCGCGGGCCCCCGCACGTAGGTTTTCCATGGTCCCGTCGACACTGAGGGCGAGGCCGGCATCGGGCCACACCCCAATGAAACGCGAGGCACTGCGTCCTTCGGCGTCCCCGAGTGCATCAATCACCAGATCAGTTCGAAGACCGGCGCCCGCGCTCTTACCGGGCGCACCTTGACGAACGCGAACAACGACCCGGTGCTCGTCGAACGGCACAATCATGTCGCGTCGCCCCCGAAGTGTCGTCTGTGCCGTGCTGACGTTGTAGTACGTGTCGGCCGGGCTGAGCACCGATAGTTCACCCACAATGGCCTGACTTTCGAGCAGCAGGTGGCACCAGTTGGTAGCTTCCGCTACGACGAGACCCAGCGTGGCGGGCGTCAGCCCGCTGAGCCAGTGACCGAGGGATCCGAAGCGTGCCTGACCGCTCATTGCCCGTACCAAGTACTCGTCGATAATCTCGCGCACTACGTCGGTTGCTCGACGGGGCTGGCGCTGCAGGCGTTGGGCGGCGGCGGTGCCGAGGAGACGTCGCGCGGTACTGGGACGCCAGCTAAAGGGGCGGCCGCCCTGTCCGGCCTGCTCCACGAGCCACGCGTCAATGCGGCGGGACTGGACAGTCGGTACGGAGCGCAAGCGGGTGCTGAAGCTCCGTCGCTGTTCGGTGTCGATGACGTCGCTGGTGAGCGGGGCGGTCGCAATAAGTGACGCCACGTCCTCTGGGGTGAAACGGCGCTGGGTCAGTTTCATGCCGCCACCGCCACGGTGCTCAGGTGAGTGGCGAGGTCGTCCACGGCTCGCTGCAGTAATGCAGGATCAACCTCTCGTACCAGACAGTCCGCGGTGGCGGTTGAGAACATCGCTACCCGCAGAGGAACAACACCACTGCGAAGGGTCTGGACGAGTGCGTGGTAGCGCAGTGTGTGTTCGGCTCGCTCACCGAGGGGCGCGGTGGTGATGTCGAGAAGCGTGAGGGCGGCGTGAGGGTCCGTGACGGAACCGACCATCAAATCAATGTCGTCGCGCAGAACGAGCGCCCCGCCCGAGAGCAACACCTGGGTACGCACTGCGGTCTGGGGGCGCCACGAAGAGGCGAACGTACCGAGGTGATCGCGTAAGACACTGACGTGGGAGCGAACGTCGGCACGGAGTCGAGCCTGTACGTCCGCGTCGGCGGCGGCGAAGGCCGAGAGCAATGAGACGTCGGCTTGATTGCTGCACCAGGCGCCCATCGTGTCCTCGAAGGCGTCCTCGAGCGGCTGCTCGTGGACGAGCAACGTCAGGGCGGTCGTCACGAGGAGGCCACGGAGTCGGGCCATGGGGCTTGATTCGAGCGCCACGGTGTTGGAGCGGAGGGTTCCCGATCGAAGGATCAGTGGGGCGCGGGGGTGCAGGCCTCGGCTGGCGACGACGTCGTCGAGCTGGGCTCGAAGTCCTGGCGCGGTGACGATATCGCGAGCCGGACGGGTGGCGGGTGTGCCGCGCAATCGAGCGGCGAGTGACAGTGGTGTCGCGGTGGAGTTCGTCATGCTTCCACTGTTGTCGGCGGCTGTTACACGACTACGCTGGGGACGTGTTTCTCGCCCAAACGACCGTTGCCTTTGACATTGTGTTCGGCATTTTTCTGGTGGCCATCGTCACCCTGACGGTGTTGACGGTGCGTTTTATTCGCCGCCAAGACCGCCAACGGCGCCGCTAACCCCGCTCGACAATCCGGGCCTCGAGGGCCTTAGTGGTGCGATCAAGATCAGCAATGGCGCGCTCGAGCACCGACAGCCGGTCGCGGAGAATTGCGTCAACGCGCTCATCGACGCGCTTATCGACCTCGTCACGTAACTTGGCGTCGAGGGAATCGACCAGCGGTTGCGTGAGCTGCTTGAAACGGGCTCGTAGGTCCGGCCCTCGTTCGTCTGACGTATCCATGGTCTCTCCCTTACGGCTTGCAGTAGACGCCGGCGTTGAACTGCAGTGTATTGAACTGTCCGAACCACGGGGCGCCGACCAGCGTCGCCTCCTCCTGCTTGAGGGTCGCGGTCGGGGTGCAGGTGGCGCTGAAGGCAATGTAGCCGCGGACGTTCGGTCCGTTTCCCCCGGTGATGAGTGTTGGTCCGCCCCCACCAAAGGCCACGGCTTCGAAGATGGGCAGCGGCGCGTTAATCAAGTGGTAGTTGCGGTACTCCGATTGTGAGGCGTACAGCCCAGGGTGAAGTGCGGGGTCGACGCTGGCCATGCCGTCAATCCAGCCCTTGACCATTGCAGTCCAGTAGGTGGCGTAGAGCGCAATGGTGGCACTCGAGGATCCCGGTGGCGCGTCGAGCCGGGAGTGATTGTCGGGAAGACCCTCGGGGTCGAAGATGACCCAGTTCGGTAGTTGCGTCAGCCCCAACGTCTTGTACGCGTCAATCTGTTTGGCGACCCATTGTCCAGAGAGGAGGCCGTGGGAGTAGTAGTTGGCGGTTGTTTGTGGCTGGCCCGTTAGCGGACCACTCGCGGTCCAGAACGATAACCACGTAACGGCTCGGTGGCCCTGCTGGATGGCCTTACCGAGGAGGAAATCGGGAGACTGAGCGACGCCGCCACTGGTGACAAAGCCCACCCACGGTGCCTGGAATGTCCCGAGTCCCCCAGTGTCCGAGAGAATCGGCCATCCGTCACTAATGGCGCGGGCGTTGTCCGCCTGCGGAATGGCGTAAACCCCCACGCCCTGGGATGCAATGAATCCGTTGGCGAAAGCAAACAGCGCGAGCTGGCCGTTGATGAA
>DAIPLC010000051.1:0-8917 GCA_036769405.1 Acidimicrobiales bacterium | reverse complement strand
ACCGAGATGCCGGCGCGGCGGGCCAGCGAAATTGTCCCCGCCACGGTGGTTGCCCCCGAACCGCCACGACTCAGGACGATGCCGATATCCCGGGCTGACAACTTCGCGGCGTTACTTGACGGATTGGCCAACTCGGCCAACTCCTCGGGCGTTAGACCAATACGCACTTCCCCACGGACGACAGCGATAGTGGCGGGCACCGCGCCGGCCGCACGGATGACGGCCTCGCATTCGGCGGCCACTTCCAGATTCTGTGGCGCGGGGAGACCGTGGACAACGATGGTGCTCTCAAGTGCCACCACCGCTCGCTTCGAGGCGAGGGCGTCGGCGACTTCGGGCGAGAGTCGAAATGAAGGGGGCAGGGCGTCGGTGGTCATATGGCGAAGTGTACAGTTTTGCCCATGACCGATATCCCCTGGGCCGAACTTCGCAGCGCCGCCATTGCCGCCACTTCCCGCTCCTACGCGCCCTACTCCAACGTTCGCGTTGGTGCGGCGGCGTTGTGCGACACGGGGGCCATTGTGGTTGGCTCAAACATTGAAAACGCCTCCTACGGCCTCACACTCTGTGCCGAGTGCTCACTGGTCAGTGACCTGCGTCGCGTTGGCGGTAGTCGACTCATCGCACTGTCGGTCGTCGCGGGTGACCATGCACCCATCGCCCCGTGTGGTCGCTGTCGTCAGGTGCTCTTCGAATTTGGTGGCCGCGACCTCCTACTCGACCAGGGCGTTGATGCGACACCCCTGACCCTGGAGCAACTCCTTCCTCACGCCTTTGGCCCAGACGATCTCACGACCCGAGCCACCCAATGAGTAGCTTTTCAATTATCGACCTCATTATTGCCAAGCGCAATGGCGGCGAGCTGAGCGACGAGGCCATTCGCTGGGCTCTCGATAGTTACGTGGCCGGGACCATCGCTGATGAGCAGGTCTCCGCCCTTCTCATGGCCATCTTCTTTCGCGGTCTTGACGACCGCGAACTCGCAACCTGGACCGACACGATGATCGCTTCCGGTGAACGCCTCGCCCTCAGTTCACTCTCTCGCCCCAGCGTCGACAAGCACTCGACGGGTGGCGTGGGCGACAAAATCTCCCTCATCCTGGCTCCCCTCGTGGCGGCCTGTGGGGCCGCCGTCCCCCAGTTATCGGGACGGGGACTGGGCCACACCGGCGGGACGCTCGACAAACTCGAGGCCATTCCCGGGTGGCGAGCCGTGCTCACGAATGACGAAATTGTGGCGCAGCTCGAGACGGTTGGCGCCGTTATTTGCGCCGCGGGCGCCGGTCTGGCCCCGGCCGACCGGAAGCTCTACGCGTTGCGCGACGTCACCGGCACGGTCGAATCCATTCCTCTCATCTCCTCATCCATCATGAGTAAGAAGATTGCCGAGGGCACCGACGCGCTCGTCCTCGACGTCAAAGTTGGCCGAGGCGCCTTTATGAAGCAGTACGACGACGCTCGTCGACTCGCCCAGACCATGGTCGGGCTCGGCACGCGCGCCGGCGTCGCGACGGTGGCGCAGCTCACCAACATGAACCAGCCACTCGGTCAGGCCTGCGGCAACGGCATCGAGGTCCTCGAATCCATCGACGTCCTCCGTGGTGGTGGTCCGGCCGACGTGCGCGAACTCACGATCTCGCTGGCCCGGACCATGCTGCAACTGGTGGGCATTGACGCCGACCCGGCGGCGGCGCTCGACGATGGTCGAGCCTACGAGGTCTACTGCCAGATGATCGAGGCGCAGGGTGGTGACAGTAGTGCCGCACTCAACCTTGGCACCTCGCGGGACGTGCTGCTCGCCGACCGTGATGGGTACGTCAGTCGGGTCGACGCCATGGACGTCGGTCTGGCCGCGTGGCGTCTCGGCGCCGGGCGGGCCCGCAAGGAAGATGCTGTCAGCGCCGGAGCGGGGGTGCGGTGCTTAGTCCGCGAGGGTGACCTCGTGGCCACTGGTCAGCCCCTCTTTGAGCTCTACGCCGACGATGAGGCGCACCTCGAACGGGGCCGAGCCTCGCTGGCTACGGCTCTCACGTGGTCGCAGGACGCGCCCGAAACCGAAGGCTTACTCTTCGAAACCATAACTGCCACCTCGCGGTAACGCGGGGCGTGGCTATCCTGAGACCATGACCTCCGTTCGTCTCACGCCCGCGCTCATCAAGGCGGCCCCCAAAGTGCTGCTCCACGACCACCTCGACGGTGGGGTACGGCCCTCAACACTGAGTGAGTTCGCTGCGGAAGCCGGCTACCGAGGGCTCCCCACATCTGACACGGAAGACCTTCGCCAGTGGTTCATTGCTGATGCCCCCGGATCAGACCTCGTACGGTACCTGGAGGGCTTCGCCCACACCACGGCCCTCATGCAGACCAAGGACCAGCTCGAACGAGTGGCGGCAGAGACGGCCTACGACCTGGCGCTCGATGGCGTGGTCTACGCCGAGATTCGCTTCGCCCCCGAACTCCACCAACAGCAGGGCCTCACCCTGGACGAGGTCGTTACGGCCGTCTTAACTGGGTTTATGCTGGGCACGGCGAACGCCGAGGCCATGGGTCACACCATCATTGTCCGTACGCTGATCTCCGGCATGCGCCAGGCCCACCGAACACTCGAGATGGCGCAGTTAGCGGTGCGCTTTCGCGACCAGGGGGTCTGTGGTTTTGACATCGCGGGACCCGAGGATGGCTTTCCGCCCACCGAACACCTCGAGGCCTTTCACTTCATTCAGCGTGAGAATTTTCACCTCACCGTTCACGCCGGTGAGGCCTTCGGCCTGCCCTCAATCTGGGAAGCCGTGCAGTTCTGTGACGCCGAGCGACTGGGCCACGGCGTGCGCATCGTCGACGACATCACCCGTCGCGATGACGGCACCTACCAGTTAGGCCGTCTGTCGAGTTACGTGCGCGACCGGCGCATCCCCCTCGAGGTCTGCCCCACCTCCAACGTGCATACGGGGGCGGCCGCCTCGATTGCCGAACACCCCATCGAACTGTTGCGGGAACTGCGATTCCGCGTCACTCTCAACACCGACAACCGACTCATGAGCGGCATCACCTTGTCCAGTGAGTTTGAGGCCTGCGCCGACGCGTTCAACTGGACCCTGGCCGACATGGAGTGGCTAACGCTGAACGCTGCGAAGTCATCTTTCTTCCAGTTTGACCAGCGGCTCGCCCTCATCAACACGGTGATCAAGCCCGGCTACGCCGCACTTCACCACCACGCCACATCGGCGTCGTGAGTCGAACGAAACTGCTCGCGGGGCTTGGCGTCGCCCTCCTGCTCTTCACGTCGTCCGTGGTCACGAGTGCCGCCACACCACCGCTCCTCAACCCCGCGGTGACCATTGCGCCCGTGCCCAACTTCCTTGATTCGGGCAACTGCATTGAGTCGTCACCACACGCTGGTTTTCACTGTGCCAATCCCTGCTTGACCTCCGTACCTCGGTGACCTCGACCGGGTGACAACCATCGAGCCTGCACCCGGTACGTCCTCTCGGCCATTAATCGTGCACGGCGCCAACTCGGCGAACCAGTGCTCTCGCTGCCCACCAACTGGTACCGACTGAGTACCGCGCAACAGTTGTTCGTGATACTCAATCTCGAACGTACCTCACTCGGTTTTGCGCCCTACCTCGGCCTCAACGCTGCGCTCACCGTTGAAGCCCAACGCGCCGCCACGCAGCGCCGCGATGCCGGCGAGGACGGCGAGTGCGGCGGCGGCCTGCGCGTGCATGTCTTCCGAATCATCTTCATCCATGCAGAGCGTCGCCACACGTACGAATTCATGAGCTTGCGCTAGTCGAACTCGGGCCTCCGCCATTCCACACGCTCGGACCCCTGCGATCCTTCTCGCATTCATCTAAGCGCCTCCCACGGAGCGCTGTCCTGACCCATCACAATCTCGAGATCTCGTCGCCAATTATCAAGAAGGGGCTCATCTTGCCCCTGCATTCGCAGAACGTCCGACGGAGTGAGGTCGAACACCTGCACTCGATTTCCCGTCCACGCCGTGATGCGCAGACAGAGTCGATCCCGTAGCTCGTCGGGGCAACCTTGCGGTGAGATAAGGAGGATATCAATGTCACTCTGACTGTCGCCCGAGCGACGCGCGAACGAACCAAAAATACCCAAGAGGTCGGGTTGCCACTCCCATGACGCCACTTCACTGCGAAGTCGCGCAAAGAAGACTGAACGCATAGAAGTGAGTGCGGTAATTGCGGGGACCGCGATGTGGTCGCGATTGAGTACGTAGCCGCCGGGCTGTCGAAGAAGCACGCCTTCACCAACCAGTCGGATGAGTACTTTTCGAATACCAGACAACGTGCCTGCCGTACTGCGACGATGAATTTCAGTCAGCGACAATGGGATCGTAGACGCCGCTGCCACCTCGAGTACACGTCCATCGAGGGTCGGAATCACACTCGTGATGGGACTTTCCACATTCATAGCGACCTCTCATTTTTCACTATAGTGCAATATATTTACTATAGTGCAATAACGCCATCGCTGTTCGCCCTAACTCCCTAGTGCGGCGTAACGTCCGATAGTTCCCGTCGATTAGAGGGATAACAGCGACCGGAGATCGCTCGCTAGAGCCGACACTCTGAGGAGGGCGGCACTTCTAGCGTTGCTCACGTCGTCGTTGGGTGGTAAGACCACCTCGATGTAGGCCTTGAGCTTCGGCTCAGTGCCCGAGGGTCGCACCACGACCCGCCCACCCTGTTCCAATTGCCAGATGAGCCCTTCGGTGGGGCTTAGTTCGCGCCAACCGGCTTCAAGGTCAATAACTTCGACGACGGTGAGACCATCGAGGCTCACTGGAGGATGCGCCCGCACGCGCGCCATGGTCGCAACTAAGACCTCACGCCCAGCGGGTGGTGCCACGCGCAGCGACACCTGCGCACCGGCATGGACGCCAAAGGTGCGCTCGAGTTCATCGAGTCGGTCAAACACCGTTCGCCCCTGCTGCCAGAGTTCATAGGCGAGTTGGGCGAAGGCCAACGCGGCGGAAAGTCCGTCCTTATCCCCCACCAGTGCGTCAACCCCGTACCCCAAAGCTTCTTCGTAGCCGAAGGCCAAGTGTTTATCACCGGCGGCCTTGCTCACCCACTTGAAGCCGGTCAGTGTTTCTCGGTAGGCCACGCCCGCCGCATCGGCCATGGTGCCGAGCAGACTGGACGAAACAATTGTGGTCGCCACGACGTCGCCAGGCTGGGCAGCGGCAATCGCCGTCGCCCCGAGTAGCCAGCCCACCTCGTCACCCCGGAGAGCACGCCAGTTGCCGGCGTGGTCCTTGGCCGCGATACACAACCGGTCGGCGTCGGGATCATTGGCCACAATGAGGGCCGCGTCGACATCGCGGGCTACCGCGAAGGCGAGATCAAGCGCACCAGGTTCTTCGGGGTTCGGGAAGGCGACCGTGGGAAAGGCCCCGTCAGGGGCGAACTGATCGGGAACGGGACTAACGCCCCGGTACCCAGCGTCGACAAACAGGCGCATCATGGTGTCGCCACCCACGCCGTGGAGTGGGGTGTAGACAATCGGCAGGTCGTTGGCCGGCACGCGGAAACGCTCGACCATGTGGTCGTGGTACCGCTGGAGTTGTTCATCGGTAATGACGTGGTGGTGCGAGGCCCCACGATGCCCCAGCGTGGGTGAGCCGGCTGACGCCATCGCCGCTTCCACGATGGCGTCGTGGGGTGCAATGATCTGCGTGCCGTCGGGACCAAAGAGTTTGTACCCGTTGTCAGCGGGTGGGTTGTGACTCGCCGTAATCATGATGCCGGCCACGGCGCCCAGGGATCGCACCGCAAAGGCCACCAGAGGCGTCGGCAGTGGGCGAGGCATTTCGTACACGGTGACGCCGGCACCGAGGAGTACCGCGACCACCTCGTCATTGAAGGCTTCTGATCCCCGTCGGGCGTCACGACCAACCACGACGCCCTTCGCTGGGTCGAGACCGCAGTCGTGCAGCCACGCACAGACCCCCTGCGTGGCTCGCCGAACGGTGAGTCGGTTCATCCCGGCGGGGCCGGCCATCTCCTTGCCACGGAGTCCCGCGGTGCCAAAGGTCAGTGGCTGGTCAAACCGTCGGTGGAGCTCTCGTTCGCCATCGGCCTCGAGGAGTGCTCGCAGGGTGGCGCGGTCGTGTTCGTCGGGATCGGCGGTAATCCACGCCTCGACGCGCTCGCGCAGGGTCTTCACAGAACGGGTACCAGGCGGGCGAGGAGTTGACCGAGGGAGGCGGCCGCCTCTTGACCAGCGGCCAAGACGTCGCCGTGGCTCAAGGCCTCGTCGGTAACACCCGCCGCGAAGTTGGAAATAAGCGAGAGGCCCAGCACGTCGGCGCCGAGGTGACGTGCGGCAATGGCCTCGAGCACGGTCGACATGCCGACCAGCGTGCCGCCAATGGCCTTGGCCATCGTGATCTCGGCCGGCGTTTCATAGTGGGGTCCCCGGAACCCCACGTAGACCCCTTCGGTCAGTTCGGGGGCGGCGGTGAGCACCGCGGCGCGTAGCTGACGGCTGTAGAGGTCGGTGAGATCAACAAAACGTGAGCCGTACCCATCGGGTGGATTCGGCCCTTCCATGGGGGACGTGGCCGTCAGGTTGATGTGGTCCTTGATAATCGCCACCGTACCGGGACCCTTGGTGGGGTCGATGCCACCACAAGCGTTGGTCAACACAACTGTTCGAGCGCCGGCCGCAATGGCCGTCCTCACGGGGTGAGCAACCTCAGCGGCGCTGTGGCCCTCGTAGAGGTGGACACGACCAGCGACGAGGAGAACGTTTCGTTCGCCCACCCGCACCGAGAGCAGTCGCCCCTCGTGTCCGGGCACCGTGGGCGGGAAGAAGCCCGGCAGCGTGGTACTCACGATGTCACTGAAAGGAGTGCCAAGGGCGACCGCCCCTTCCTTCCAGCCGGACCCCAGCACAATGGCCAAGTCGTAGTGGTCGACACCCGAGGAAGCGCGCAGTTCGTCGGCGGCGAGTTGGGCGAGGGTAAAGGGGTTCGTCATTACTGTCCGATCGTGTGCCACACCGTCGACGTTTCGACGAAGGTGCGGAGTCGACGAAGCGAGGAGGGATCCTCGTTCGGGTGGAGGCGAAAGACACGCTTAATTGACGAAGCGGCCACACGACTGAGCTCGTCACCCAGTTCACCGGCACCCGTGAGGTCAAGTCCGTCAATGTCCTCGTGTCCCGCCGCGACTGCGCCAAGCTCGTCCACTCGACCGCTCAGGACGTTGAGGACGCCACCAGGAAGATCAGCCGTGGCAGTCATTTCGGCGAGCACCATGGCCGGCGTGGGCAAGAGATACGAGGTCATGGCCACCACCGTGTTCCCAGCGCACAGAGCGGGGGCCACTGCGTCGACGAAGCCGACCAGAGGGTCATCCTGGGGAGCAAAAACGGCCACGACGCCCGACTGCGTCGGCAGTGAGAAGTTGAAGAAGGGGCCGGCCACAGGGTTCGCCCCGCCGAGCACCTGGGCCAGTTTGTCGGTCCAGCCCGCGTACCAAACGATGCGGTCGATCGCACGACTGACGTCGGCCTGGGCCTGGGTCTCGTTGATGCCCTGCACCGCGGTGAGGTGCGTCACGAGTTCGTCACGACGTCCTTCGGCCATCTCGGCCCAGCGGTACAGTACCTGGCCACGGTTGTAGGCGGTCGCGCCCCACCACTTCGGCTGCGCGGCCCGCGCGGCGACCACGGCGTCACGGAGATCCTTGCGCGACGCCAGCGACGCATTCGCCCAGAACGCCCCGTCGGCCGTCACCACTTCGTAACTGCGACCCGACTCCGATCGGGGGAAGGCCCCGTTAATGAGGAGCTTGTAGGTCTTACGCACATCGAGACGATCAGACATTGAGGTACGCCTCCAAACCGTGGCGGCCACCTTCGCGACCGAATCCCGAACTCCGCACGCCACCGAAGGGGCTGGTGGGGTCGAACTTGTTATATGTATTCGCCCAAATCACCCCGGCGCGCAGGCGCTGCGCTACCCACAGGGTGCGAGAGCCCTTCTCGCTCCAGACGCCCGCTGCGAGACCGTAGGTGGTGTTGTTCGCCTTAGCCACCGCTTCCTCGGGCGTGCGGAAGGTCAGCACCGAGAGCACCGGGCCAAAGATTTCGTCTCGGGCAATGCGGTGGCTCTGTTCAACATTGGTGAACACGGTGGGTGCAAACCAGAAGCCCTCGCTGGGCAGCGCGCAGTCGAGGCTGTACCGAGTCGCGCCTTCACGCTCGCCCTCGCCGACCAGTTCGGTAATCCGGGCTAATTGTTCGGCCGAGTTGATGGCCCCGACGTCGGTGTTCTTGTCAAGCGGATTACCGACCCGGAGCTGATCGACGCGGCGGCGCAGTCGACTCAGTACCTCGTCAGCCACACTCTCCTGCAGCAACAAGCGAGAACCAGCGCAGCAGACGTGGCCCTGGTTGAAGAAGATGCCGTCAATGATCCCCTCGATCACTTCATCAATCGGCGCGTCATCGAAGACAATGTTGGCACCCTTGCCACCGAGTTCGAGCGTGAGTCGCTTCGGGGTGCCGGCAATCGACTCCTGAATACGACGACCAACCTCGGTCGAACCGGTGAAGGCAATCTTGTCGACGTCAGGGTGAGCGACCAACGCCGCCCCGGTGGCGCCGTCACCCGTGACGATGTTCACCACACCGGCGGGGAGTTCGGCCTGCTGGAGCACTTCTGCTAACAGGAGCGCCGTGAGTGGCGTGGTCTCGGCCGGCTTGAGCACACAGGTATTGCCAGCCGCGAGAGCCGGAGCCAACTTCCAGGCCGCCATGAGGAGAGGGAAGTTCCACGGGATGATCTGCCCGACCACGCCGAGTGGGGCGGGCGCGGGACCGAAACCGGCGTAGTCGAGCTTGTCGGCCCAGCCGGCGTAATAGAAAAAGTGGGCTG
>DAIPLC010000050.1:0-8980 GCA_036769405.1 Acidimicrobiales bacterium | reverse complement strand
GGCGACGAACGGTGGCGTGCACCCCGCCGTGACAGCAGTGACGCACCGCGTGCTCAAGCGGATGCGACAGACCGCCAACCCCGCCCTCTTAGGCGGCGGCATGGCGTCCAACGACTGAGTTCAGTCGGCGGGCTCTTGACCGGGGGCCGCTACTGCTACGCCGTATCGATCGCAAGCGTCACGAAGACGACTGTCGTAGGTGACCACGATCAGGTCAGTATCACCGAGAGAAAGTGCGCTCGCAAGGTGAATCGCGTCAAGACTCCGAAGTCCCTCGAGGGACTGGGCCACCGCCACCACACTATGGTCGAGGGTGATTTTGTCCACCTCCGCAAGTCGAGCGAGGGCTACCGGAAGCGCTCGTGGAGCATCAACCAGTCGCCGAGTCGCCTGCACCACTTCGACATCAGCGATCAGGCTGGTGCAGAGGCCATCATCAATGCGGGTACTTAACCAATCCACGAGGGTGGCTGTTTCTGCTTCCCGTCGTACCAACTTCAGAATTGCACTGGAGTCGAGGTAGATCACACTCGATCGTCTCTCAGAGCAGTCAGAATCTCGTCATTGCTAACGACAGCACTTTCAACTGTCACCGCATGCTTATTGAAAGCATGTGGGGCTGCCACCAGTCGGCCCGCCCGGAGGAGTTCATCTCGTTTCGAGTGCGCCGCTCCAATCGGCGAGAGTTGGGCAACGACCGTGCCGCGATTGCTTACCAGCAACGTCGCTCCGTTTCGAACTTCTTGCACGTAGTGACCGGCATTTTGCTGCAGTTCTCGAACGCCAATAGTTTCCACTCATCCAATGTAGCACATGATGTGCTACAACGATTCAACAGCAACAGGGTTCGTGTTTCGCGGGCGATGACGCTAGTTCTCGTCCATTGCTTGCGGGAGATTGAGGTCGAGAAAAATCCCGGCCAACCGAACCACTAGGCAGGTACCCACGGCCAGCGCGTACCAGGCGAGAGAGAGGGTCTTCAACTCAAAACCGAGCACCACGAGCCCGGAAGCGAGGAGTGAGGGGACGGCGTAGAGGCCGCCTCGCAAGACCTGGGGGACCTCATTTAACAAGAGGTCGCGAATGACACCCCCGCTGACCCCGGTCGCCATACCCAGCAAGGCGGCGGCGAGCAGCCCAGAATGGTGGCGGAGCGAAATGTCGGCACCAATCACACTGAAGAGTGAGAGGCCGATGGCGTCGAGAACCTGAATCGGGTAGTGCAGTTTGAGAAGGGGTTCGTGCGCCACGAAGGCGACGAGACCCGCGGCCCCCACGGCGACGATCACCCGCCAGTCAAAGATGGCAACCGCCGGAATCCCGAGAAAACTGTCGCGCACGGCACCGCCCGCCAGACCCACGACGCCCGCCAACACGATGACGCCAAAGAAGTCGAGCTTCTTCAGCACGCCAGCCAGTCCACCACTCACGCCAAAAACGAAGGCACCACAGATGAAAATGGCGATCATCGAACGCCCGCCGATAATTGCGGTCACGCTACTGGTCGCAGTCCCCACGAGAGCTGTCATACCGACCTCCGACGTCGCTAACTCTCACTCAGTCTACGACTGCCCCTCAACCAGCCTTCGGGGCAGTTAGTCAAAGACGCAGGTCCGAGCCCCGAAGATCATGATGCGTCGCTCGAGGTGCAAGCGAAGGGCAGTGTTGAGAACCGACCGCTCAACGTCGGCCCCCAAGTGCACCAGGTCGCGGACGCCATCGCGATGCGAAACGGGAATGACGCCTTGGGAGATGATGGGGCCGGCGTCGAGTTCGCTGGTCACGTAGTGGGCCGTCGCACCAATCAACTTGACGCCTCGGTCGTAGGCGCGGGCGTAGGGGTTGGCGCCGACGAAGGCGGGTAGGAAGGAGTGGTGGATGTTGATCATTCGACCCTCGTAACGAGCGATCAACCACTCGGGAAGCACCCGCATGTACCGGGCGAGGACCACCAACGTTGGGTTGAGCGACTCGAGCGTGGTGGCGAGTGTCTGCTCCTGGGCGGTGCGGTCGTCACCCACGGGTACGTGGTGAAAGGGAACGCCGTAGCGACCAGCGAGATCGCGTGCCACCTCGTGATCACTCACGAGGCCAATGATGTCACCATCGAGCTGTCCGATACTCGCGCGCGCCAGGATGTCACTCGGGCAATGCAGTGTCTTTGAGCACAGCACCACAATGCGATCTCGTGGATTCCCGAGCACCGAAAACTGCATACGAGCATCCAGATCGCGCGCGAGCTCATCAAGGCGGGCTTCGAGTCGGTCGTGCTCGAAACCGTGAGCAATTTCAATACGGCAACCAAAATCATTGCTGTCGGTATCGGAGTGTTGATCCAGTTCGACAATGTTGCCGCCACAGTCAGCGATGGCGGCGGCGAATCGGGCCACGATACCCGGCTGGTCCGGAGCTCGCACGGTGAGAACATGGGAAGGTGGCTGATCGGTGGGGTGCGACATCGGCGAGGCTCATCTCCAAACATCGGGCGGAGCAGTCACACCCGTTCACACCAGCCTAGAACAAGCGTTCTCGTCGCTGGGGCCGATAAGGCGCGAGCGGCAGGCCGGGAACTCCGATGTCCACGCTAAATAAACGACCAGCATTCGGCTCGGCCGACAACTGCGCGTCACTCATGTCCTCTTGCGCCGTCGTGATGTAGAGGGTGGTGCCATTCGCCCCTCCAATCGTACAGCATGAGGGCTGTGACGTATCGAGCCGTACCGTGGCGAGTCGCTCACCCGTGGGCGCATACTGACGCACTTCGGATCCACCCCACACCGCAACCCAGAGAGTGCCATCAGCCGCTACGCAGAGGCCGTCGGGGGCACCCTCCGTCGGCACATCAAAGCGAGCGAAGAGTCGTTGGCCGCTGATGTCGCCAGCGTCGTCGACGTCGTAGGAGTGAATAGTGCCCGGACCTGAGTCCACGAAGTACATCGTTCGTGCGTCGGGACTCCACCCAAGACCGTTGGCAATGGTGAGCTCCTCGAACACCGTTTCGACGGGGGCCGACTCGTGAAAACGGTAAAGACTGGCGCGACCTACTTCCGCGTCGCGAGCCATGGAACCAACCCAGAATGACCCCCACGGGTCGGCCGCCCCGTCATTCGTGCGCACCGCACCTCCGTTATGGGCTTCGGGTCGGGCCAGTACCGAGTACGAACCGTCGAGGGCGAGGTGGAGCAGCGAGTCATCGCAGGCCACGACCCACCCGTCCTCACGTTGCTCGTAGGGAGCCACCGCCGTGAGTGACCCCGGCAGTGTGTACTGGGCAACGATGGTGACGTCGGACCCCGTGGCGTGGGCCCGGTAAAAGGTTCCGGCGGTGCGGTCAATATTGACCCAGTACAGCTCCTGTCGGATCTCGTCAAAGCGGGCCGACTCGCCAAGGTAGTAGGTATCGGTGGTGCAAGGGGTGGCCTCAAGTGGTTGCACGGTGCCCACTCGCTACGCAGTCGCCGCGTCGCGCACGGGCGACACGCGAAAGGTCTGGATACGGGCCGGCACGATTGGGCTCAGTCGTAGTTCGCAACGGAGCTCACCAGCTTGGCCCGGTACGGCCCACGTCAGGTGGAGGGGGGAGTCGCTCGTGGTGGAGGCTGGATCAAGGGGACGCCGCGTGGCGAGACCGGCAATCTGCTCGATAGCCGCGTCGATACGAAAGTGACGCTCGTCGTAGGGGAAGTCGAGGGCCACATTGGGCTCAAAGAGAACTTCCGTCTCCTCATCCGACCAGGAATAGAGCATCGCCGTCACGCGTTCGGCCATCGCCACGGTTTCGGGAAGAGGGTCAATGGGCGCCACCTTATAACCCAGCCCCTTGACGACCGTCTGCATCATTGTGATGCCCGTTCCGGTAGCCCCGGAGTACGTCCCGTTTTCCAGGACCACGACACCGATACCGGTGTTGGCGTGCCAGCGAATGTGTGAACTAAAACCTGGGTAGCCCCCTGAGTGGGCCACGAAGTGACCCAGTGTCGCGTCGTGTTCCGACATAAGTCCGTAGCCGTAGCCGACTGAGCGACCGGCGAGTTCGCCGACCCAGAGGTCGTCCCCTCCGGTGATCGCCGTCACGATCTGCTGCATCTCTCGGCGTGAGGACGGCGACAAGATGCTGCTGGTGTCGTGCTCATCGTTGAGTGCGGCGGCCAACCAAGTGACCCACTTCATGAGGTCTCGAGCACTCGAAAAGAGACCCCCGATACAGGAAAACGCGCCGGGTCCAGCGTAGGGGACGGGTACCCAGTCATCGAGCCCGCGACGGTACCCTCGAGCCAATCGCTCCTTCTCGACAACCGTTTCCTCGTAGCCCGTGCTCGTCAGACCCAGAGGAATGAGGATCTCCTCGGTCGCAACGTCGTGAAAGCGTCGACCGGTGACCGCTTCCACCACTTGGCCAACGAGGGCGTAGCCCAGATTTGAGTACTGAAAGACAGTGCCCGGGGCCGTAGTGAGGTAGACCCCACCCGCTACGAAGGCCCGCAGTTCCTCGTTCGAAATGGACTCTTGGCGGTCGGCCCACGGGTCATCCGTCGGGAGACCACCACTCATCGAAAGCAATTGCCGCACGGTCGGCGGACTGAAGCGAGGGCCGACGCCCCCTTGGCGAAACTCGGGGACAAAGTCGGTGATCGGGGCGTCGAGAGAGAGCAGCCCCTGGTCACGCAGGCGCAGGACGGTGGCCGCGGTAAAGCCCTTGGACACGGAGGCAATGCGGTAGACCGTGTCGAGGTCCGGGGCACGCTCGCCGCGCACCGCGTCGCCCACCACATGCGAAAAGAGGACCTCATCACTCTGGAACACCACGCCAACCACCGAGGGGCAGGCGTTGGATGCCACGCGGTCCTCTAGTTGGAGGCGAAGAGTCTCGCGCAGGTCGTCAGCGAGTGAAGAGACGGTTATCGTCACGGTAGTACTCCCTCAGTAATGCTCATCGTTCAACGGTAGCGAGCCCGAGCGGGCGAGTGCGTGCAGGATCATGTTGTTTCTTGGAATTAATCTAGAAATGGAATTAGTCCATATTTTTGCCGTAAACTGAGGGGGTGAGCGACCTCCAAGAGCAACTTCGTGAACGTGGCCTCTCGGCCACGGCGCAGCGATTGGCCGTGTTTCGTGCCGTCGCATCCTCGCCTCACGCCACCGCCGACACCGTACTGTCGCTCGTGAGAAATGACATCGGCACCGTGTCGCGGCAATCCATCTACGACGCCCTCACGCTCTTCGTTGACCACGGGCTCCTACGCCGCATTCAGCCCGTGGGGTCACCGGCGCTCTACGAAGACCGGGTCGGTGACAATCATCACCACGTCATCTGCCGCCTCTGCGGTCACGTCGCCGACGTGGACTGTGCCGTCGGGGAGACCCCGTGCTTGACGGCGGCCAATGATTATGGCTTCGTTATCGACGAAGCCGAAGTCGCCTACTGGGGACTCTGCGCCCAGTGTCAGCACAACCATCGCCGTACCGCAGTACCCAGTAACTAAGTCGTAGTCACCCTCCGTTCGGATGTCCCGACCGGATCAATCACAAGGAGCAATCATGACCAATGAAGCAAAATGTCCCTACAGCGGCGGTGCCAACACCGTTGTCGCTGGCTCGACTCGTAACGAAACCTGGTGGCCCAACCAGTTGAACCTTCGGCTGTTGCACGCCCAGTCCAACTTGTCCAACCCCATGGACGACGACTTCGACTACGCCGAGGCCTTCAAATCCCTCGACCTCGACGCCGTAATCGCTGACCTTGAAGCACTAATGACCAGCTCACAGGACTGGTGGCCCGCGGACTGGGGTCACTACGGTCCGTTGTTCATCCGCATGGCCTGGCACAGTGCCGGTACCTACCGCATCGGTGACGGTCGCGGTGGCGCTGGCGCTGGCGCTCAGCGCTTTGCTCCTCTCAACAGCTGGCCCGACAACGGCAACCTCGACAAGGCGCGCCGCCTGCTCTGGGGCATTAAGGCCAAGTACGGCCGCGCCCTCAGCTGGGCCGACCTCATGATTCTGGCGGGCAACGTCGCGCTCGAGTCAATGGGCTTCAAGACCTTCGGCTTCGCTGGTGGTCGTGCCGACATCTGGGAACCACAGGAAGACATCTACTGGGGACCTGAAGGTGAGTGGCTCGCTGACGAGCGCTACACCGGTGACCGTGAACTCGACAATCCACTCGGTGCCGTCCAAATGGGCCTCATTTACGTGAACCCCGAAGGACCCAATGGCAATGCCGATCCCCTGCTCGCCGCTCGCGACATCCGCGAGACCTTCGCCCGTATGGCGATGAACGACGAGGAAACAGTCGCGTTGATCGCCGGTGGTCACACCTTCGGTAAGACGCACGGTGCCGGCCCCGCCTCCAACGTGGGCCCCGAGCCCGAAGGTGCACCACTCCTCGAGCAGGGTCTGGGCTGGAAGAACAGCTTCGGCTCCGGTAAGGGTGGCGACACCATCACCAGTGGCCTCGAAGGAATTTGGACCACGAAGCCCACGGAGTGGTCGAACGACTACTTCGACCACCTCTTCGCCTACGACTGGGAACTCTTCCACAGCCCGGCCGGTGCCCAGCAGTGGCGCCCGGTCAACGGTGGTGGCGAAGGCACCGTCCCCGCCGCCCACGGCGGTGGCACGACGCACCCAACCATGCTGACGACGGACCTCGCCCTCCGCTTCGATCCGGCCTACGCCGTTATCTCCAAGCGCTTCCACGAAGACCCACAGGCCTTCGCTGACGCCTTTGCGAAGGCGTGGTTCAAGTTGACTCACCGAGACATGGGACCCTACGTCCGTGGACTCGGCTCACTCGTCCCCGCCGAGCCACAGATCTGGCAGGACCCGGTTCCCGCAGTGGCGCACCCGCTCATTACCGATGAGCAGATTGCGACGCTCAAGGCCGCAGTCTTGGCAACCGACCTGACAATCGGTGACCTGGTGTCGACCGCTTGGGCCTCAGCCTCGACCTTCCGTGGCACCGACAAGCGTGGCGGCGCCAATGGTGCCCGCATTGCCTTGGCCCCGCAGAAGGACTGGGCTGTCAATAACCCGGCTCACCTTACCGCGGTGCTCGCCACGCTCGAAGAGGTGCGCGCCACGTTCAATGCCACTGGCGCCTACGTCTCGCTCGCTGACCTCATCGTGCTGGCGGGAGCCGCCGCGGTGGAAAAGGCCGCAGCCGATGCCGGTTTCCCCATCGTTGTGCCCTTCGAGCCTGGTCGCACTGACGCCACGCCCGAGCAGACCGATGTGGACTCCTTCGCCGTCCTTGAGCCAAAGGCTGACGGCTTCCGCAACTTCCTGCACCCCGTCAAGGGTCAGGCAGTCGAGCAGCAGTTGCTCGAGCGGGCGCTCCTGTTGACGCTCACGGCTCCCGAGATGACGGTGTTGATCGGTGGTCTTCGTGTGCTGAACGCCAACACCGTCGCCAGCGACGCTGGTGTCCTTACCGAGCGACCCGGTGTGCTGTCGACGGACTTCTTCGTCAATCTCCTCGACATGGACACCACCTGGAGTCAAAACGATGAGTACACCTTTACCGGTGCGCGGGCTAGTGGTGGGACGTGGAACGCCACCGCCAATGACCTCGTCTTCGGTTCAAACTCCCAGTTGCGCGCTATTGTCGAGGTGTACGCCAGCGACGACGCGAAGGAAAAGTTCGTCAAGGACTTCGTTGCTGCCTGGGACAAGGTGATGACGCTGGACCGTTTCGACCTCGACTAGGGCATAAAGAAATCCCCTCGGATCACCAGCAGGTGATTCGAGGGGATTTCTTTTTAATCAATGAGCATCGGACGTCCATCCAAACTCACTTCGGGCACGCTCAATGGCTGAGATCGGCGAGTCCCTCAGTGCGATCGGTGACGCATCGCGACGTTTGTATTACGACGCAGCCTTGTAGGCGGCGCCGAGACGACCGACCAGACGTGAACGCAGCTTCGGGTTGAGCGTAATGCCAAGGTTGATGTCGGTAACACCGGCCTTCTTCTGACCGTTGAAAATCTCGACAACACCGAGGTTGAACTGAGCAGCAGCGTCGTTCGGCACGATACCCAGCACGTCCTTGTAAAGGCTGATTGCCTTCGCAGGGTTCGTGTGCGTTTCGATGATTGCCAGGTTGTACAGCGCACGTGTGAAGTGCGGCGCCAACTTCAGAGCCTTGAAGTAGTACTGCGACGCACGGTAAGGGTGATTCAGCGTCTGCTGGACGGTCCCGAGGTCGAAGTACCCAATCGCCAACTTAGGGTTCGCCTTGATTGCCTTGACGTAGTTGATCTCCGCGAGGCGGTAGTAGTGATTCGCCTGTGCAGTCACGCCACGATTCAAGTACGTCTTGTACGAGACTGTCGGCTTCGATGACTTCGAAGTGACGGCAAACACCGCACCAACCACAACGACCATCGCAATAACCGCAACAATCGCATTCTTCTTCATGTTTTTAACTTCAGCCATGTAGCTCCATCAATCTTTCTTTTTCACGAGATAATGCAATGCTATTCGAAATTACACGACTACTACGGAGCGCAAATCGCGTACACGAAGACATTGTCGCCCACGGCCTGCTGAACAGTCACCGAACCACCGCTGTCGAGCGCAACCCGGCCAAACACGACCGTCCAAGAGTCGGTCGTCGGTGCAAGTGGCGTACCAAGTGGCGCACCACTGGAATCAGACGGGAAGGAGCTCTGGAGCAGGTCTGCTCCGATTGGGGACCAGCCGCCACCGCCGATAACGTGGAGACCCACAGGACAAGTGACGGTAGCGGTACCGGATCCGACCGAGGCGTAAATCTGGGACACGGCCGTTCCAGATGCACCAGTGGCACCCACAGCACCCCTAGCACCAGTGGCACCCACAGCACCCCTAGCACCAGTGGCACCAGTGGCACCAACAGCACCAGTGGCACCCTTTGCACCAGTGGCACCCTTTGCACCAGTGGCTCCAGTGGCACCCTTTGCACCAGTGGCACCAACAGCACCAGTGGCACCCTTTGCAC
>DAIPLC010000049.1:0-9074 GCA_036769405.1 Acidimicrobiales bacterium | reverse complement strand
ATGCGGGGCTTGGGCATATTGGCCATCAGGCAGAGGCGGTCCACCATGGCGTGCAGCTGGGGCTCCTCCGCGGCGGTGACCTCGTGGGCCTGCATGGAGAACATGGCGATCTTGTCGCTAAAGAAGTACTGGCTAAACAGCATCGCCCCAGCGATCACGATGACGAAGCTAAAGGAGAGCTTGAGGGCCAAGAGAACGCCGATGATGGTCATGTACAGAACCAGCAGTAGTAGGCCGGTAATGACCATGCGGACGTTCAAGCCAGCGTCGGTTTCAATGTTGGACTTTGCCATCGTTACTTCTCCTCGGTAGCGGGTAGGGCGGGGGTGTCGCCAGTGGCGAGCTGGGCCTTCAGGGCGGCGAGCTGGGCGTCAACGTTCGAACCGCCGGCGGCGTCCAAACGGGCCTGAATGTCGTCGGTTGGGCTGGCGGTCAGGTCAGTGAGGGCACCCGACGCCAGGAGTTCGTCGAGGGCACCGGAGCGGGCCTGCATCTCGGCGACCTTGTCCTGCGCGCGCTGCATGGCGGCGCCGGAGTCGGCCATTGAGGTCGAAATCCCCGACACCGATTCAGCGATGTGGGCGGAGGCCTCAGCCGCGGTGTAGGTGGCCTTGATGGTCTCCTTCTTCGTGCGGAAGGCCTCGACCTCGGTGGCCAGCTTGGTGGCGGTGGCCTGCAGCTTCTCTTCCTGCTCCTCGACGGTGCTGTGCTGGGCGTCGAGGTCCTTCAACTGGGTGGCGATAGCCTCACGACGAACGAGGGCCTCACGGGCGAGTCCTTCGTCGCCCATGGCGAGTGCCTGCTTCGCCTGCTCGGCCAGCTTGTCGCCCTGCGTCTTCAGGGTCTCGGCCTGGATCTCGAGGCGCTTGCGGGCGGTGGCCACGTCGGCGACGGCGCGCTTGACCTTGGTCAGATTCTCTAACTGCTGCTCGTAGGAAAGGTCGAGCGTCTGACGGGGATCTTCCAGCTTGTTCAGTGCAGCGTTCGACTTGGCCTGAAACAGGTTGGCGATTCTCTTGGCAATACCCACGGCGGGCCTCCTTCTTCTCGGTTCAGCCTATTGCCTCGACGCCATTTTTCCGGCTCATTGCGGGCGGGAAGCGAGAAGTGAGACCGCTAGGCGCGGGGGAGAGTCTGGTCCTGTTCGAGGGCGTGACCAGCGATTTCGTGCCGATATTCCTCGAGGGCGTCCGCCAAAACATCGTCCGTCAAGGCCAGCATGCGCAACGCCAGCAGACCAGCGTTGGTGGCGTTATTGATCGCAACGGTCGCCACCGGCACGCCGCGAGGCATCTGCACGATGGACAACAGCGAGTCCATCCCGTCGAGACGGGCCTGCGCCACGGGAACGCCAATGACCGGCAAGGTCGTCAAGGAAGCCACCATGCCGGGTAGGTGCGCGGCACCACCGGCACCGGCGATGATGACCTGCAGACCACGTTCGCGGGCGGTGCGGGCGTACTCGACCATGACCTCGGGGGTGCGGTGGGCCGAGACAACCCGAATTTCGTAGGAAACGTTGAATCGCGTGAGAATCTCGGCCGCAGCCTCCATGACGTCGAAGTCGGAGGAACTACCCATGATGATGCCGACGGTGGTGGTCATTGCGTCTCCTGCGTTCTCGTGCCGTAAAGGTGGGCACTCTTCCATGCTTGCATCTTTAGCTCGGCGAGGTCGTCACCGGTCGCGGTGACGTGACCCAGTTTGCGTCCCGAGCGCCAGGACTTGCCGTAGTCGTGGACGTGCACGCCTTCGATGGCCGCCGCCTCCGGTGTGGCGGGCACGTCACTGCCGACCACGTTGACCATCACGGCGGCCGCGACCACCGGTGAGGTGTCACCGAGTGGCTGACCACTTACCGCCAGGAGGTGGTTGGCGAACTGGGAGGTAGCACACCCCTCAATTGTCCAGTGGCCGGAGTTGTGAGGACGCAGGGCAAGTTCATTGATCAGGAGGCCTTCGGGGGTGACGAAGTACTCAACGGCCATGACGCCAACAACACCAACCAGGTTGGCGATGCGAGTAGTGAGTTCGTTGGCCCGCGATGCGATGGCCTCGTCGACCTGCACGGGAAACCGCACCTCGTTGCACATGCCCTCGGCCTGCACCGTGGTGACGAGCGGGTAGAGCTTCACAGCACCGTCGACGCCACGCACCACCATCTGGGCCACTTCACTCAGCAAGGTGCAGCGTTCCTCGACGAGAACGGGCCCGATAGCACCCATGGCGAGCAGTAGTTCATCACGCTCTTCGACCGACTCGGGGAAGTGGACGCCTCGTCCGTCGTACCCTCCGGTGGGGGATTTGAGGACGGGGAGATGCGCCCTCGAGCGAAAGACCTCGGGAAGTTCCTCGGGCGAGCGGGCCGCACAGAAGTTCGGTACCGGCAGTCCGGCCGCGGCGAAGGCTTCACGCTGGACGAGCTTGTCGACGCTGAACGCGAGGGCCTCGGGGCTCGGGCGCAGGACAACGCCGGTGGCGGCCAGTTGTTGGAGGATGTCGAGGTCGACGAGTTCGTGATCGAAGGTAATGACGTCGCAGCGCTCGGCCAGGGCCACCAGATCGGTAAGCGAGCGAGGCTCGCCGAGAAGGAAGGCGTCAGCGGTGGCAATGGCGCTGTCGTCGGGTGCGGCGGCGAGGACGACCAGTTCGACCGAGACGGCGGCGGCTTCGTCACCCATCATGCGAGCGAGTTGACCAGCGCCAACGACACCGACACGAACGGGTGGGCGCATGTCCTCGTTGCTCACGGCACCACGCTAGCGGCGAGCGTGGTGCCACCACAGCATTGGCGGCCTTGACTACGATGCTTACCCATGAGCCAACTTGCCAGTCTGATCGCTATCGCCCTCTTCGTTGTCTTCATGACCCTTGGGGCGCAGCGCATTATGTTCAACGAGGTCATGTCGACGTCGGCCGAGCGCCTCGGTTTCTCCAAGCAGGCCTACCGGATCATCGGCATCATCGAAATCGTCGCCGGTATCGCGATGATCGCCACGGTGCACGAAGGTAAGGGCGCGTTGCGCATCGTGGCCATCGTGGCCGCCATGGTTTTGTCGGGCATGGGTGCCGGCGAACTCGTGACAAACCTGCGCAAGAAGCAGGGTCGCAACTACGTCGCGCCCGTCGCCGTGCTCGTCGCCGCTGCGGTCGCCGAGCTCGTGCTGCGACTCTTCAACTAACCCGCTCGGCGGTCTTAGTTTGGCACCTTGGTGTGTTTGAACTCGTTGATGTCGACGCTGTGCTCCATGAGCGACACCAGGGTGTCAATGACGACCTTGGAGGCTGCTGTATCGTCAGTCGGAGGCTTCATGTAGCGGACGAAAGTGGCGTCGTGATTGACCACGAAGGTCGGCACGCCAAAGGCCTCGTAGGTGGCCATCAACGCAAATGACTCGCCGAGCACCCGGTGGGGTCGACGAGTAGCCAGGTCGGCTGCGACCACGTCCATGTCCACGCCCAGTGGCGCCAAGATGCCGCGCAACTGCTCGAAGTCGTTGAGGCGCTGCCCCTGTTCGTGGCGGGCGCGGAAGAGGGCCTCGTGGGCGTCGAGGAAACGGTCGGGTTGCTGGTCGCGCACCGAGATTGAGACGGTCAGGGCGAGATTGACCTTGTCCTGCTTCTCGTCGGCCCAGACGTCGGGGGCGCCTTCGGGCTTGTGGCCCTGGCTCATCGTCCACGGGACGAAGGTCACGTCGTAGTTCGCACCGGCGCGCTGGGCGGCAATTAGGTGGAGGTGCATGTTCTTCGCGAACGGGCAGCGGTAGTCGTAAGAGAGAAGGAAAGGAACCATCACCCCAGCGTAGGAGCGCAGTGGTCTGTGTTCGTCACCGCGGAGCGAAGCCCCAGCGGTGAAGGGCGCTCGGCCCGTTTAGTAGCGACGGCGCGGGGCGGCAACGACCACGTCGACACCCTCGGCCCGACAGCGGGCCTGGTAGTCCGCGGGGCAGAACCGGCAGGCGCTGGCCGAAGGACGGGGAACGAAGTTTCCCGCGGCGTGCGCTTCTTTGATTGACACCCAAGCCCGCGCGGCCGCATCGGCACGCTGGTCGGGGAAGATGTCCTCAGCGCGACGCTCGAGTGGCTGGCCACTCGCGACGTAAAGGAGGCGGACCTTGCTTGGTCGTTCGCCCAGCTCGGCTTCGCAGAGGGCCACATAAATTGCGGCGTTGGCGAAGGCGCTCGAGACGTAGTCGCCACTCGGGTATTTGCCGGTTTTATAGTCGACGATCACGAGGGAGCCGTCCTCGTCGCGGTCGAGTCGGTCGAGGATGCCGTAGAGCGGGGCGCCATTGATGGTGGCCGTGAGTGGCAGCTCGACGGCCTTTTCGTCCTTGTGCTCGTAGAGCCTGACGGATGCGGGGTCCTCCATCGTGAAGTACTGATCGAGGATGTGCTTCGTTTCCGCGAGCAACGTCGCCTCGAGGGCGTCGTCGTAGGAGAGGTCGACTCGGACCTCGGGCGTGATCTCAACCTCGATGGCTTCGGGGATGAAGAGGTCGGCCGCCGCGCGGGTGCGCTGGTCAGGCTCGAGGCCGAAGAGACGCTCGAGGATGGCGTGGACGAAGCGACCTTTCACGCTGGCGTAGGAGGCGGGCTGGGGGAGCTTGAGCACGGCGGAGTATTCGTACTTGCGCGGACAGCTCTGGAAGTCCTGCAGGCGGGAGGGGGAGAGGGCGCGAGGCAGGGCGACGGTGGTGGGGTCAAAGGACATGCAGCCACCCTAGAACGGTCCCGTGACACGGCGACGTCACTGTCACGGTGGTGCGCTTTAATGAGTGAGTGAAAAAGCGCGCCGTAGTGACCACGCAGGGCAACCTCAAGCGCTCGACGCAGTGGGCGGGACTACGGACCGGCGACCCCGTGGTGGTCAACGGCGAAAAGGAACTCCGAATGACCTGGGTCTTCGTCGCCCACGTCACCAACACGGCCACCAATGACGAATGGGTTGAAGTGCGGGGCGGCCGCACCGGCGAGATGAAGAGTCGCAGTTTTCGCTGTGACTTGATCTACCCCGCGAGTGCCAAGCGGGGCCCGCGTGTCGTCGGACTGTCACTGGCTGCCGCGCCGCAATTAGGGCTGGGGTAGCGCCGTCGTTGACGAAAGCGAACGTGCTCGAGGAGTTTTTCTTCTACGAGAAAAGGTGGCGGGGATAAGCGGGGCTGAGGCGGAGGCGCCAGCGTTCTGCCGCTTCGATTTAGGGGGCGACCACGGCGTCGGCCAGCACGTGCAGCGCCTCGAGCCATGTCTTGGTGTCAATCGACAATGGGTGCTCTCCCTCAAGGGCAATCTGACCGAAGAAGAGGGCGTACCAAATGCGAGCGAAGGCCACCGCGGTAATGCCTGGGGCCAGTAACCCCTTCGCCTCGAGCGGCTCGACGATTTCAACGATTTTTGCCGAGGCTTCCTGTTTGGCCTGGGCGATACCCTCAGAGGCCGTGTGATTGTGGTGAGCGAAGGACATGCCCTCAATGCGCAAGAGGCGCTGCTCGTCACGAGCGGGGTCCTGCGCGTCGGCAATCATTGCGTCGAGGGCGAGACGAAGTTGTTCCGTGGTCTCGATGTCGCGCAGCGGCGTCGTGAAGATCTCGGCTTGACCCAGCAGCACCTGACGAAAGCGGTGCACGATGGTGATGGCGATGAGTTCTTCTCGGTCGGAGAAGTAGCTATACAGCAGCGCTACGGAAATACCGGCTTCGGCCGCCACCCGCTTGACGCGGTACATGGTGAGTCCGTTACGTTCAATTTCGTGGGCGGACGCCTCGAGAATGCGGTCTCTAGTCATAGTTGGACTTTACCTAGTTTCGTTGTGGTCTAGAGACCAGCGGTCCAGTCGCGGGTTTGGATGATCTCGTTCAAGCGAGCGAGGAAGCGAGCGGCGTAGCCGCCATCGATGGCTCGGTGGTCAAAGGTTAAGGCCACGAGACCCACTGAGTGGATGGCGATGGACTCGCCACCAAAGCTGTCGGTCACCACGACGGGCTTGCGGCTCACGCCGTCGGTGGCCAAAATCGCGACTTGTGGCTGGTTGATGATGGCGCCGGTGAGCAGGGTGCCGTAGGGGCCGGGGTTCGAGATGGTGAAGGTGCCACCCTCCATGTCGGTCACCGCCAACTTCTTCCCTCGGGCGCGCAGTGCGCGGTCGCGAATAGCCGCGGCGAGGGCCGGCACCGACAGGTCATCGGCGTCGTGCAGCACCGGTACGACGAGTCCGTCGGTGTCGAGGTCGACGGCAATACCGAGATTCACGTGGCCGTGAACGATGAGTTCGTCGTCGCCCACCGAAGCGTTCAGGTGGGGGAACTCACGCAGGGCCTGCACGGTGGCCGCTGCCACGAAGGGCAAGTACGTGAGTGAGTAGCCCTCACGTGCCTTGAAGGCGGCGCCGAGGGTGCGCCGCACCTGCTCCACTCGTTCGAAGTCAATTTCCTTGACCATCAGCGTGTGGGGTGACGTGGCCTTCGAGCGAACCATGTGGGCGGCGGTCAGGCGACGAACCTTGGTGAAGGGGACACGGACTTCGTCACGGTTCGTCGCGGCGCCGACCCCGTTGGCGAGGGCGTCCTCGACATCCTTACGGGTGAGGCGTCCCTGGGGGCCGGTGCCCTGAATGCTCGCGGCGTCGAGGTTGTTCTCCGCGAGAAGTCGACGCACGACGGGGGAGAGTGATCCTGCGTTGCCCTGCGATACAGCCTCGTCGGTGGCGGCCGGAGCGGCAACGGGAATGGCAGCGGCAGCGGCGAGGACGTCATCACGAGTGATGCGACCCTGCGGCCCTGTGCCGACAACTTGGCTGGCGTCAAGGTTGTTTTCAGCGAGGAGGCGGCGGACGACGGGCGAGAGCTTTTCGTCGTTGCCGGCACGAGTTACGGCGCTGGCCGCGACTGCTGGTTCGGTGCTCGCGGGGACTGCCACCGCGGGAGTCGCGGGCGCGGAGGATTCTGGTGCGGTTTCGACGCCATCACCAATGCGGGCGAGAACGGTGCCCACGTCGACGGTGGCCCCTTCGGCGACGAGAATGATGCTCAACACGCCGTCAATCGGCGCGGGGATTTCGGTGTCGACCTTGTCAGTGGATACTTCGAAGAGTGGTTCGCCGCGGGTGACCGTGTCACCAACCGCCTTGAACCACTTGGCCACGGTGCCGTCAGCGACGGTTTCACCAAGTTGGGGCATTACGACATCAGTCATGTGTTCTTCCTAATCGTTCGGGGTTGAGAGTTGTGACGCCATCCAGTCGGCGGCGTAGGGGCGGTGGTGGTTGATGACATTGGCGCACCCGTGATTACCGTTCACCAGGGTGATCAGCTCGGCTTGGCTCGACGTCTCGTCGGCCAGGCGCTGGCCGTCACTCGCGGGAAAGAGTCGGTCTTTTGCGCCCATAATGATAAGGATAGGTTCTTGGATGTCTCGAGCAACATGTTCCACGGTGAAATCGCGAGCGCGCACCGCAGCCTCTTCCAATGAGGCGCTGCGGCTCCGAACCTGAAAAGCTCGTTGGGTCAGCGGGTTGAGGTTGGCGAATGCTGCGCCGAAGTCGTAGGGGCCCGAGAGTGCGATGGTCGCGCGAATGGGAAGGCCGGCGGCGGCCACGCGCGTGGCGTAGTAGCCGCCCATGCTGACGCCCCAGACGCCAATGCGGTCGTCGTCGACGTCGTCCAGCGTCCGCAAGGTGCGCAGTACGGCCTCGCCAACGTTTGACCAGTCTGGCTGCACGGGCAAGTGCCATTCGACCTCGCCCTGTCCGGGTCCGTCACAGGCGAAGGTGGCCATACCCCGTTCAAGGAATGAGCGCTCGACTTCGCGCAGTTCTTCCTTCGTGGAGTCGAGGCCGGGGATCAGCCAGACGGTGGGGAAGGGACCGCGGCCCTGCGGGGTGCGGAGCACGCCGGCGAGAGTGGCGCCGTCGAAGGGAATGGTGATGCGCTTCGCCGGCGGATCAAAGTAGGACAGGGCGCGGGTCAGCGCGGTCGTTGCCGCGTCGCACGCGGTGCGCGCCTCCTCAGGGGCGTGGACGAAAAGGAACTTGCCAAAGTGGAAGTAGGTGGCGGCCCGGGCGAGGTGCTCACCAGCGCTTCGGTGCCGTCCTTGAGCCAGCGCGGCCTCGGCGAGCGAGAGGTAGTCCTGGGCGCCAGCACTCCAGGCGGCACACCACTGACTCCAGTCGGTGAGCGGGGCCGTGATGCGTTGGTAGTCCGAGGCGTCGACGCCGTTTGCGGTGAAGCGAGGGCCCCAGTTGGCGACGGCAGTTTCGAGCAGTGTGTCAGTCATGGCCCCCCACGGTGACGTTGGTACGTGTGTGTCAAGTCTGGCGACCAATCGTGCGGTGTCAGTCTTAATTCTTTTTACAGAGGTGGAAAGAATTCACACCATCTTTCTGGGTTGAACCCTCCTCGAATCACTACTCTGAAGACATCGCTGCCTCAGCGATCGTCACCCGGCGCTGCTCGCATCGTCGCCGTGACGTAACAGTTCCTTGGGGGGAATTAATGAAGAAGAACCGTTTGGCGTTCCGTTCGTTGGGGGCCGCTTCCGTAGCCGCCGCCACGATGCTGTCGATGTTGTCGGCCTCGTCGGCTTCACCGAAGCCTCACTTCACCGGCGCGCCCATCAAGATTGGTATTTCACTGTCGCTTTCGGGTGACTTCTCGGCCGACGGTTTGGCCTTCCAGCAGGGCTACCAGCTCTGGGCGAAGGACGTAAACGCCGCTGGCGGCCTCCTGGGTCGCAAGGTCGTGCTGGACATCAAGTCCGACGCCTCTAGCCCCGTCCAGGTGGTGACGAACTACAAGACGTTGATCTCGGTCGACCACTGTGACCTCACCTTTGGTCCCTACTCGACCTTGTTGACCTTGCCCTCCGCGGAGGCAGTGCAGCGCTACGGCTACGCCATGATCGAAGGCGCCGGTGGTGGTCCCTCGATCTTCAATGCCAAGTTGCCCAACGTCTTCGACGTGACCCTGCCCGTGTCCTACGACATGGCACCGTTCGCCAAGTGGGTCAGCGCACTGCCCACTGCGACACGTCCGAAGTCGATTTACTACGTCACCTCGAACGACCCCTTCACCCAGCCC
>DAIPLC010000173.1:0-2139 GCA_036769405.1 Acidimicrobiales bacterium | reverse complement strand
CTCTCCACCGGCGTGTCGGCGCTCCTGCTCGGTAACGAGCACCCGAGTATCCACCCCTACGGTCCGGTCACGACGGCTGACGGCCAGTTACTACTCGCGATCGGAACGGATGGGCAGTTCGCTCGTCTGGTGGCGGTCGTCGATGACGACTCGCTGACGGCCGGCGCGGCGGAGTGGCGGTCGAACGCCCAACGAGTAGCCGACCGAGAGAACCTACGTTCGACGCTCAACGCGGCTTTTTCCCGTGCGACAACGGCTCAGTGGGAGACGCGCCTCGAGGGACAGGGGATCCCCTTCGCCCCCATCGCGAGCATCCGTGAGGCGTTCGAGCAGGAGACAATCCGTTCGAGCGACTTTGTCACCACCATGACGACGCCCGGAGGTCAAACCTCCGTCATGCGTTCGCCCCTACGTATTGACGGCGTGCGTCCCGATGTGCGCTTTGGACCGGAGGCGCTCGGTCAGTCGACCGACGCCCTCTTCGGCGACCCTACTGCTTGATTAGTTCGAAGGCGCGCAGGCCACGGATACGGTCGGCCCGACGCTGACGCAACTTCTTCGTCGACAGGGCGGACAGTTCGACGTAGGAGCGCAAGATACTGGCGTGCAGCAATTCAACGGTGCGGTAGGGGTTTGATCCCTCGGGCACCACTTCATCGACCAGTCCGAGGTCTAACTGATCCTGCGCCGTCGAGCGCATGGTCGAGACGGTGACCTTGACCTGTTCGTGCGACGGCGTGGCCGTCTTGTAGAGGATGGAGGCGGCGCTTCGGGGTTCGGCCACGAAGGCCATCGCCTTTTCGAGCATGATGACGTGGTCAGCCATTGGCGTGGTGGCTAGTCCGCCACCAGAACCGAGCGCGCCGGCGACCACGGTGATAACGGGCTGCGAGTAGTCGATGCCCTTCAGAATGGCCTTGGCGATGGCGCGGGACTGTCCGCGGCGTTCACTCTCGAGGGTTGGCTTGGCACCCAGCGTGTCCGTAACGAAGAGGGCGGGGAGTTGCAGGCGCTCGCCGAGTTCGAGCATGCGCTGCATATAGTCGAAGTCCTCGGGCGCGGGGTTGGATGGGCGCTTTACGACGGTGTCACCAATGCGCTGGTACGAGGGCTGGGTACCGACGATGATGAAGGGCTGCGTGCCAATTTTCGCAATAGCGCCCACGACAGCGGGGTAGCGCTTGAAATTTTCTTCGGCGACGAAGTTGTAGATAGCGAGCGTGTCACTGAAGGCGTAGCGGGCAATGAACTCCAAGTCAATGCGGTTCGCGTCGGTCATCAGATCCTGGTACCGCTCGACGAGGGCGTCGGCGGGGTCGTCGGAACTGGCCCGTGAGGGGGCGGGCTGCACGAGGGGTGTCGACGGGTCGAGGGTGAAGCTCGGTCCGTGGATGCCCACGGGACCGAAGTCGAAGGTGCGTCGAGCGTCGGGACCCGTGACGTTGCGAATTGAGGGGCGCGAGGAAGCGTTGAGGGCCGACTGGCGGTCGGGCAGTGCGCTCACGGTGAAGAGTTCACCCAGGTAGGAGACCAACTCCGGTACGTCGCGAAGAACAACGTCGATGTTTCGGTCCAGCAAGTTCGCTTCGGCACTCTGCGATCCCGCGGGCACGCTCATGCCCTCGAAGGCCTCAATGACGTTCGGACCGGCGAAACCGTAGTCGGTGCCGGACGTGGCGACGATGAGGTCAGCGTTGGGCACTGCTGACGCGGAGACACCACCCCAGACGTTGCCGAGTAGCACGGCGACCTGGGGGAGGTTGACCTGCTCCTTGTAGTGACGAATTGCTTCCACCATGCGGGTCATCTGCGTCAGGCCAGCAAAGTTCTCGTGCTGACGAACACCCGATGACACGTACACGCTGACGAACGGTACCTTCTTCGAGATCGCCAAGTCGGCCGCCGCTTGAAAGGCTTCGCCCGAGACGACGCCAAGTGAACCGGCGAAGAAGTCCCAGTTCATGGCGTAGAGGACAACGGGGCGACCCCCAATGGTCGCCATGCCGAACGTCGAGGATTCGGACTTCCCACGCTTGGACTCACGACGGAGTTTGTCCAGGTACGACTCGTCCTTTTCACCGGCCGAGCCGCGGCGAATCAGGCCAATGAGGTCCTTACCGATTGACCAGCCGCCCTTGG